>DASXSW010000182.1:0-4282 GCA_036505755.1 Binatia bacterium
TGTCGCTAGTCAAACCCGGCCCATGATCGCTAACCGAAACCTCGACCATCCCGGCGCCGCCTTCCACCCGCAGCGAAACCTCCCGGTCTTCCACCGAGCAGTCCTTCATCGCGTCAAAGGCATTCAACAAAAGATTGAGCAAGACTTGCTGCAATTGAATCTTGTCGCCGCGCACTTCCGGAAGTCTCGCAGCAAAATCGCAGGAGACGCGGACGTTGTGCAGCACGGCGTCGCTATGAACCAGCAACACGATCTCGCGGATCATGTCCGTCAGATCAAGTGAATTAAACTCGAGCTCTTCTTTCCTGACCAGCGCGCGCATGCGCCGGATCACTTCGCTGGCGCGGTTGTTGTCATCAACGATGTCGCGGAGAATTTCCCGCACTTCTTCGACGTCGACTCGATTGTTGGCTAAAAACCGCTGGGCCGCCTGCGCATTGCTCAGGATGGCGGTGAGCGGCTGATTTAACTCGTGGGCGAGGGACGCCGCCAATTCCCCCATGGTCGTGATTCGCGCCACATGCGCCAGCTCGTCGCGGTTGCGCCGCAGTTCGGATTCGGCACGCTTGCGCTCGGTAATGTCGACAATCGCCGTCAAAACAAACGTCCCTTCGTTGGTGTGAATGGGATTGAGTCCAATTTCGACCTGGAACTCGCTGCCGTCTTTACCCCGGGCGAACAAGTCTCGACTCGCGCCCATCGCCCGGCTCTGCGGAGCGGCAAAGAAATCTGCTCGATCGGCGCGGAAGCGCTCCGGCACAAGTATTTCGATGGATTTTCCGATCAACTCCTCTCGCGTGTACCCGAATAGCTTTTCTGTCAGCGTGTTGACGAGGACGATCTCGCCTTGCGGGTTGATCATGACGATGGCGCTGGGAGAAGCTTCTACTGCTAAGCGAAACCTTTCTTCGGCGCGCTTGCGCTCGGTGATGTCCAATACGACGCCCATCCTGCGCTCTTTACGGTTGGTTGGCTCGACTACGGTCTTTCCCTTCGCCAACACCCACCGCTCTCTGCCATCCGGAAGAACGGTGCGGAACTCTCCTTGAAAGGGCAGCCCGGCCGTTTCTGCATGCTCGACCTGCAAGAGCATACGCTCCCGGTCATTGGAATGGATGCGTCCGAGTATATCCTCGAAACGGACCGCTTCGTGCACGCCAAAACCGAACAGAGAACGCATTGGCCCGTTGGCCCAGATATCGCCACTTTTCAAATCCCGCGACCACAGTCCTAACTCGCCGGCACCGGTGGCAAGTTCCATCAATTGCTGGCTCTCTCGTAGCTCCGCTTCGATCCGGCGCCGGCGCCGGTACTGCAGAAGCAGATCAACAATCATTGCGCTCTGCATGCAGATAATGACCAGCGCACCGAGAATGTACCAACGGTATTGGTCCCAGACCGATTGCGGTTTGAATCGCACCACGCTGTTCGGCGGCAAACGACTTTCGGGGATGCCCCAGCGCCTTAAGGCGCCCCAGTTAAACGTCGGCACGCTGTCGGTGCGGATTTCAAACGGCAGAGATCTTGGATCTGTGCCGTTCAGGATGAGCCGCGCCAGTTCGCCGGCCCGTTTACCGAAGGCCTCGATACTAGCCACCGCGCCGCCCACGGCGCCAGTACCCAAATTCGCATCCGTCATCACATAAACAGGTACATTGGCCCACTGTGCAATCGACTGGGCCACCTGAGAGGAAATAAAAGCCTGACCTGCCGCGTCGCGAAACATTCTGGCGTAAAGAATCGCGGTGTTGGGTGTTAGAGTCGATACCGATTCGCGCAATTCAGCCATCGTGAGATTATCCCAGAGATCAATTTGCGTCCTTCCTTTGAAAAACTTTCCGGCCTCTTTGACGCGTTGGAGAACCTCGCGATCGGCTTCTGCCGTGCCGCCGATCACCACGACTCGCCGCGTGTCGGGTTGTAGACGAAGGATCAGGTCCAGCGTGCCGCGCGGATCAACACGCTGCGCTATCCCACTGACAAGGTTGCCGAACTGTTTGGGATGAAATTCCTCTTCTGTTAAGCCGGCAACAACGATCGGCGTCCCCGGAAACAGTTGCGGCAGCAGACTTCCCGGAATTCCCAGGTTGCCGACGAAAACCAAGATCACGAGGTCGGGAGGATAGGCGGCGTATTTTGCGGCCAAATATTCGCTGAAAATTCGCTGGGAGCGCTCGGCTGGAAACCTAACAATATCGAGATTCTCGGCGTAGGTTTCGATCTGCGCCACGGGGATTTTCTCCAACGCTTGAAGCAGTTGTTGATCGACAAGCACGAACCCCGGCGCAAGCCGACTGCCCGTCGAGATAATCAATACCCGCTTGGGCCGCTCGTCCTCCGCGTCGTTCGCGGCGCATACGATCGCGAAAAAAAACAGCGCGCACAGCGCTAGTGAAAACAATAAATTTAACCGCCGCAATTTCGTTCCTCGGAGATCGAGCCAACACTCCCAGCGACCGAGCACGGCGCAAAACGCATACCCGCCTTTCTATCTACTTCGCAAGAAGAGTTTTTGTCAGTGTTGAGAATCCTAGTTTTCTCGAACTCGCGAAGTGCGAACCATAGGGCGATTGTGAAAATTTGAGTTCTGCCCAGAGCATCGCCGCCTAACATCGAAGATATTCTCGCCATACAACGACTTCGCCCAGAGTCTAACCATACCCACGACGGTCGCGGCCCGATCGCGGCCCGATTGTTGTGGAAATTAGAAAAGGCGTATTCTCTCGGTATCCCAAAAACAAACTGGCTCATGGAGTGAGTCAGACCGAGGAGGAACACGCCTATGCGAGAAGGTATACAATCTTTGGGTCAAAGGAAAGGTCTCTTAGGGCAGGATCGGTTGCGACGAATCGACGGATGGCAAGAGCTAAAGCAGGTGACGGTGTTGAAGGCCGCTTGAAGGGGTTACTTAGGCCTTGGCGAATTTGAGATCGTTCGTTATACGGCAATTGTGGAAGAAATTTTTCAGACATGGATACCGAGAATACAGATTTCCACATAAGCGGGGCCAAAACCCGACTAAGTCGTTCGTTTAATTTAACCAGACTTTAGGTTCTGGACCTTGCGTGAGCGACGCCGAGTGTTTGAAAAGGTAGTAGAGTAGGATCGCCGGGACGATAACCCAGACCAGCGACTGCGCGACGGGCGCTCCCTGAAGAACCAGGCTTAAGACAAGGAACACATTCATTAATGCTGCAATTAATCCCATCCACCATGCCCAGTTTTTCCCGCCGAGCGCTCCGACGGCGAACAAAACATAAAGGAGTCCAATACCGGCGACTAATCCTCCCCTGCCAATCGCAACAAGTCCCATCAACGGAATGAAGACCAGTCCTTGCCCCACCAAATCGACACCAACTTGAAACCACTGGTTTGCGCGAAGGAAGGCGAGGACGCCTTGAACGACTGCCAGTACAACGACAACTACGAGCCCTAAAGGCCGCTTCATAACCTTACCATGATTTTGTTTCCTCTGGACGCTAACTCATTTTTGAGCTCGCCGCTACGCGCTGAAAATATTTACCCCTAGTTTTGCCAACTCCAACGGATTTTAAGAATGAACGAGGGTATCACGCTGCCCATTATTGGATTCTTTCGCCTTGATTGACCTGATCAATTCTTCGACCTCTCGCCCGGCAACGTCACGAGCTCCCAAGCCGACCGCCAATGCCACTGCGAGCGCAACCGCGCCGAGTAGAAGCCCAAACGCCATATTGATGATATCGTTGGCCACGCCCATTTGACGCAACGCCATCGCGCCGGCCAAAACGATGATAGAACTGCGGGCGGCCAAAGCCAGCAGACCCGCATGAGTAGCGCCGCTGGTTTCAATCGCGCCGGCAGCAAGATTTGCCAAGTAAAGACCGATGGCAAAAACGATCAATCCCAGCACGACCTCGCCGGCGAAGATCATGAACCTTGTGACCAGATCGGCCAATACGGTGAAGCCGAGCTGCCTTGCAGCTTCGGTAGCAGCGACCAGCATAATCGCTACAAAGACGAGATATCCGACCATCTCCGCGGGCGTTCGTTGGCCGGGAGAAACTCCCACGGCAAAACCCAACCGACGTAGAATCGTATTGAAACCGACCCCACTAAGCAGGTTCGTTGTCAGTGTAGAAACGAGCCGTCCGATGACGTAAGCCACTAACACGATCAACGAGGCAGCGAGTATATCGGGTAACGTCGCCAAAATTATATTAAGCATGTTGCTCGTCGGCGCCGTCACGGCTTGCAGATGCAAAGCGTCGAGTGCGGCAAGCACGACAGGAATTAGAATCAG
>DASXSW010000183.1:0-6500 GCA_036505755.1 Binatia bacterium
CTGGTGCGCCGCAGCGCGTTTGCGCATCTCGTCGGGAGAGACATCCTCAATGTGTGTAGCGAACGACCATGAATGGCCGTAGGGGTCTTCGAGCGTCGCCATTCGATCGCCGTAGAATTGGTCTTCCGGCTGCCGTAACACTTTCGCTCCGGCAGATTCCGCCCGTTTCACCAGAGTGTCGACGTCATCGACGTAAATGAGAACATTGACCGGTGTCCCGCCAATAGATTGGGGACTGCGAAAATTCATCTCCGGAAATTCGTCCGCGAGCATAAACGGCGCGTCGCCGACCCTGAGCTCGGCGTGGCCGATCTTGCCCTCACCCATCGCTATGCGCATCACCTCGCGCGCACCGAAAGCGTTCTTGTAAAAATCGATCGCCGTTGCCGCGCTCCTTACACATAGATACGGCGTGGCACCACGATATTCGTCGGGAATTGATTTGACTTTCGCTGCCATAAAATCTCTCCTCTTCTTATTTGGTTCTCTACCAATATGGAAAAATCTCTTTAGCCCGCGGCGTGCCTTATCAGCCCGTCATGGCTTGCCGCAGAGGCCGCACACGGTTTTGTCAATCGATGAGCTGTCCTGGAAAGCTTGCATCGACATGCCCTGGCCGTTTGTTTCTCGGCAATCAGCATGATCGAAGACCCCTGATTTTAGCGCTATTAGAGCTGGAAAATTCACTGAGCCAAACAGGAAAGACGCACCTTTTATGCCAGAACAAATCCAATTGAAGGGGGAAGTGCAACTGTCTCGCCGATGGTACAGTTCCTTAAGAACCGACGACGCCTGCACTGTTAAGAAACACATTTGTGAAAAATCTGGCCGAGATGAGCGGGGAATTTATGGCGCTAAGGGCTTTCAGTTCAGATCGGTTTCCCCAACGGCCAGTGCGCGCTGCGCAGCCAATTGGCGCGAGATCCACCGTTGCGCCAAAAAAATCAATCCCAAAGCAACCGCGACAAGGAGCGTCCTGCCAACAGAAATAGAGTGCGATAGCGCTTGAAGCTCGATGGCAAATAACGTGAACAGCAGGATCCCCGGTATCCGTCCCAAAATGCTACCGGCAATGAAATGGGCAAAGCAGATACGCGAAGCGCCGATAAATAGATTGACGATCGTAAACGGCGCAATGGGAACCAGGCGCAATGCCAGCACGGCGAGCAGGCCGCGCCTTGCAGCGGCGTCACGCAAACGCTCGAAGCGCTCGCCGATGAGGCTGCCCAGCCAATCCAATCCGACATGCCTCCCGACGCAAAAACCCAAGGACGCACTGACGAGCCATCCGCCCAGGCTGTAGAGGTTACCGGTGACCGGCCCGAAAGTGACGATTGTCGCCGCAGTCAAAACGGTTACGGGAAATAACACGATGCCGCCTAATACGTAAGCGGCGATTACCACAAATGGCGCTAGCGGATGGGTTTGGAATGAGCGTTGCCACGCCGTGAGAACTTCAAAGTCGAGCCAACGGTCAGGGGCCAGCCAATGCCATGCGGCGGCCAGAGCGCATAGCCCAACTAAACCGGCAAGTCGTCTCACATCGGCGCTTCGACGCGCTTTTTGTTTGGCAATTGGGTGGTAATTCAACTTGTTTCCGACCTGAAGAGAATACTTAATTACTAGCATTCCGCTTTCGTCGGTTCAATTGGAGTAAAAACTCGTTAGTAGAGTTGCGCTCGCGCCCGATGTGGTTTTGTAGCGCGACCGGCTTAATACTGCTTCGCGACAAAACAACAGCTAATTTAACTGTTTCAAATACAAGACTTTTTTAATTTTCATGTGTCGGCCATGGGACATCGATGCTTTTAAAATGCGAGAAATCAGAAGGATTTCTCACGCCAATGAGATAAACCTTCTGGTATATTTCTTGCCTCGCGATACTCGCTAACAAAATAATCTACCGGATTGGATCAGGGAAAATTACATGAATCAGCCAAATCTCTGGGCAATCGTGTTGGCCGGCGGCGAAGGGACCCGTGTACGGAGCTTTTTGAAACAGCTTTGCGGCGGCAGCGGGCTCAAGCAGTTTTCCACTATCATCGGCGAACGTTCGATGTTGCGTTGCACCCTGGACCGGGTCGAGCGGCTCATTCCAGCCGAGCGCATTTTGATCGTAGTCGGATCTCACCATCGAACAGAGGTCGAAAAGCAATTACCGCACTGGCCACGCCACAATATTATTTTTCAACCCGCCAACCGTGATACCGCGCCGGGCATACTATTGCCGCTCGCCCACATAACCGACCGTGATCCGGCGGCCACGGTGGTCGTATTTCCATCCGATCATTTTGTCCTCGATGAGGAACGCTTTATGGGCGCCGTCGAAAAAGCGGTGGAGGACTCAACGCTGAATCCCACCAAAATGGTGTTGTTGGGCATGACTCCACACGCCGGGGAAGAGACCGAATATGGCTACATTAAGGTCGCGCGAAAACAAGGCAACGATAGTTCCAGGCCAGTCGCCGGATTTGTCGAAAAGCCTGCGCTGCCCCGAGCGATGGAGCTCATCCAACAGGGCGCGCTCTGGAATACCATGGTATTCGCCGCGCACAATGCCGCGCTGTGGGACATGGTCGAGCAAAGCACACCGACCCTGTACCATGCCTTTCGACTGGTCCAGATGACCTTGAATAATACCCGCTCGCTGCGTCTTCTGGATCAGATCTATGAAACCATTCCGAGCGTGAACTTTTCATCGGCGATCTGCCAGCCCCTTCCCGCCCGGTTGCGCGTCCTGCCGGTTGCCGACGTCGGCTGGAGCGACTGGGGCACGATCAGCAGTATTCTGCGGACCGCACAAAAGCTCGGAGCATTCGACACAGTTTTCGCCCGTCTGGACAAATCGACAGCACAGCCCGCTTGGCATGCATCTAATTCATTGGGCAGTGGTACTTCACTTGCTCCTATTAGAGGTATAAGCTGATTTTGATCTCACGTCTTTTTAGGAGCGCGCCTGTGTGCGCAAAGCTGTAAGCTTGGCGCATTGCGCCGCGGCGCACCGCAAGCTGCGCCATGAACCTGCTCACAAACGCCGGAAATCTGCCTTACATTGAAGAGTTGTACGCAGCCTACAGAAAAAATCCGGCATCGGTCGGCCCCGAATGGCAGGCCTATTTTAGCGAGATTATAGAAAACGGGCGGTCGTCCGCTAATGGTAACGATACCGCAGCAGAGTTATTGCCGGCCCGCATTGATACGGCGGGCACTGGCAGCAGTGTAGCACCTTCCTTCGCGTCGACACTTCAGGAACAGCTTAACGACATGGTTCGAGCCTACCGCACGCTTGGCCACCGAGCAGCGCGTCTCGATCCCTTGGGCCAGCAGGCGGACACTGAAGTTGCGCTCGATCCTGCATTGTATGGTTTTACCGCTGAACGCGCCGACCAACTCCTACCGTGCACCGGACTTCACTGGCCCGGACCGCAGACGCTGCGCGAAATCGTCAGACGTCTTAGGGAAACTTATTGCGGCTCCATCGGTGTTGAATTCATGCACATCGAGGATCGCTCGATCCGTGAATGGTTACAGGAAAAAATCGAGACGAACGACAACCGCCTGGAGCTCGACCAAACGGAACAGCGTCAGATTCTGACCCAATTGATTCATGCCGCTACGTTCGAACAATTTACCCGCAACGAATTCGTCGGCGCCAAGAGCTTTTCCCTGGAAGGCGGCGAGAGCCTCATTCCATTGCTGATTTTCGCCATCGAAAAAGCCGCGCGCGAGGGCCTGCGCGAGATCGTTTTAGCAATGGCCCATCGCGGCCGGCTCAATGTGCTGGTCAACGTGATCGGTAAAACGCCACGGCAGATATTCCGTGAATTTCTCGATCTCCCGCCTCCCGCCGACGGCGGAGGTGATGTCAAATACCATCTCGGCTACAGCAGCGACTATCAGACTTCCGCCGGTCCCAAGATGCATCTTTCGTTGTGCTTCAACCCGAGTCATTTGGAATTCGTTAATCCCGTAGCCGTGGGGCGCGTGCGTGCCAAACAGGACCGCTCCGGCGACGCTGAACGGGAGCGCGGTCTGGCATTGCTGATTCACGGCGAGGCGGCCTTCGCCGGCGAAGGCGTGGTGCAGGAAACGTTGAATATGAGCCAGCTTGCCGCCTACGGCATCGGCGGCGCGCTCCACGTGATCGTCAACAACCAAGTCGGTTTCACGACCTACCCGAGCGAAGGGAGATCGACCAGCTACGCCAGCGACATCGCCAAAATGCTGCAGATACCGATTTTTCACGTTAACGACGATGATCCGGAAGCGGTCCAGCAGGCCGTCGCTCTCGCCATGGACTTTCGCCGCCGTTACCGGCGCGATGCGCTGATCGACATGGTGTGCTACCGCCGTTACGGCCACAATGAAGGCGACGAGCCGAGTTTTACCCAACCGAAAATGTATCGCGCCATCCGTCAGCATCCGCCGGTGACAGAGCTCTATCTCAAGCAACTGATCGAGCAGCGCTTGATCACGCGCGAACAGGCCGATCAGATGGCCAATGAATTCCGCGACCTGCTCGAGCAGGAGTTGGCACTGGCGCGAACCGGCGATGCCATTGACGAGTCTCAGAGTTATGGCGGCATTTGGTCTGGCTATACCGGCGGCCTCGAACCCAAGGGACAAGAAATCACCAGCGCTGTGGCGCAAGAGCGGCTGTCGCAACTGCTCGACTGGCAGACCCGTTTCCCGGCAAATTTTCACCCTCATCCGAAAATCGCCCGGTTCGCTGCGCTGCGTCGCGAAATGGCGGCGGGAAAACGTCCATTGGATTGGGCCACTGCCGAAGCATTGGCCTTTGCAAGCCTCGCTTGCGAAGGCGTTCGCGTGCGCTTGTCGGGGCAAGACACAGCAAGAGGAACCTTCAGTCAGCGCCACGCCGTGCTGCATGATTTTGACAACGGCGAGCAATATACGCCGCTCAATCACCTGACGCCGGATCAATCGCCGGTCGAGATTTACAACAGCCCGCTTTCCGAGGCCGGCGTTCTCGGCTTCGAGTATGGTTACAGCCTGGATTACCCGGATGCGTTGGTGCTCTGGGAAGCCCAGTTCGGCGATTTCGTCAATGCGGCTCAGGTCATCGTCGATCAATTCATTTCCAGCGCCGAGGAAAAATGGCGGCGCTTGAGCGGCTTGGTGCTGTTGTTGCCTCACGGCTTCGAAGGCATGGGGCCCGAGCATTCGAGCGCGCGCATGGAGCGCTTCCTGCAGCTCGGCACGCGGGACAACCTTCAGGTAGTTTATCCGACCACGCCAGCACAATACTTTCATTGCCTGCGGTGCCAGGCGCTGCGCAGGTGGCGCAAGCCGCTGGTGATCCTGACGCCGAAAAGCCTGCTGCGCCATCGCGACGCGACTTCTTCTCTTACAGAGCTCTCACAGGGACGCTTTGAGACGGTAATCGGCGAACCCCGCAGCGAATCGGTCGTGAAGCGGATCTTGCTGTGCAGCGGCAAAGTCTACTATGAGCTAAAGAGCCACCGCGCTGAGCGCCAGCGCGATGACGTTGCGATCGTGCGCCTCGAACAACTCTATCCGACGCCCAGGGACGCGCTCGCCGCCGCGCTGGGCGGATATCCCGAGCGGACGCCGGTCGTCTGGGTACAGGAAGAACCGAGCAATATGGGAGCCTCGTGTTTTTGGTCCCTACAATTCGGCACGCGGCTATTCGATCGGTATCCTTTCACCATGGTAGCCAGACCGCCTTCGGCCAGTCCTGCCACCGGCTCGGCGTGGCGGCACCGAGAACAACAGGCGCAGCTTCTCGCAGCCGCCTTCGGCGAGGTGGGCTGATGCTTCTGACACGACCCACTGGAAATTCTCTGCGCGACAGCGCTCTGCGGAGTTGACTATGCGTATAGATGTCACGGTTCCCAACGTCGGCGAATCGATCACCGAGGTCGAGATCGGCGAATGGCTCAAAAACAAAGGTGACTCGGTCGACAAGAACGAGCCGCTACTAACGGTCGAGAGCGATAAGGCAACCGTGGAGATCCGCGCGCCGGAATCTGCCACGTTGATCGACATTCTCAAAAATTCCGGCGACAGCGCAGCAGTCGGCGAGGTGATCGCTCACTTGGAAGCGAAGAGCGGCCGCGCGCAGACGACGGCGACCGAAAGCCGCCGCCCGCAACCTGAAGCACAACCGCCGCGGAGCAACGGCCAGGACGAGCCTCGCGGTGACGGCGCAACGTCCGGCAGCGAACGAATCGTCCAAGAAGTTACGCCGTCCGAACCTGCCAAAAAGCGCGAAAATCAGGCGGCCGAACAGCCGCCGAAGGAGAAAACTCCTCCAAGCGCGCGCAAAGTGCAGATCATCGAAGCCAAGGAAACGACAGCCCAGCAAGTCCAAGACACGGAATCCCCCGAACAAACGCCCGAGCCATCGACGGGAAACGGTCAACCGGCGGAAGAGCAAGGGGAAAGCATTTTTCCCGGCGGCACAGCGACGTCGATATCGCAGCGCGATGAAGCCGTGCGGATGACGGCGCTGCGCC
>DASXSW010000184.1:0-3703 GCA_036505755.1 Binatia bacterium
TGGAGAAATTTTCCACCGTCCAGCACACCATGGCGATGCTGTCGCTCAACAACGCCACCGGCCCGGAAGAACTCGAAGAGTTTGAGGAAAGAATTCAACGATTTCTCAAGCACAGTGAGCCTCTCGATTACGCGGTCGAGCCCAAGATCGACGGGCTGGCAGTGGAACTAGTTTACATCGCCGGCAAATTCACCGTCGGCTCGACGCGAGGTGACGGCGTCAACGGTGAAGACATCACGTTGAACCTCAAGACTATTCGCTCGATCCCGCTAGTGCTGCGCGGCGACGGAGGGGTTATTCCGCCACGCCTTGAAGTGCGCGGCGAAGTGTTTCTGCCGTTGGACGCGTTTCAAAAAATGAATCGTGAGCGCGAAGAAGAAGGCAAACCGGTCTTTGCCAACCCGCGAAATGCCGCTGCGGGATCGTTAAAACAGCTGGACTCCACGATCACAGCCAAACGGCCCTTGGATATTTTTTGCCATGGCACCGGCATTATTGAGGGCGTGAGCTTTGCCACCCATTGGGACTTTCGGCACGCTCTTCAGCAGTGGGGATTGAAGCCCGTGCCGCTCGGCCGGGTGTGCCGTGGGCTCGCGGAAGTTTTTCACTACCGCGACGAAATGGAAGCCCGGCGCGACGAGCTTCCCTACGAGATCGACGGGCTGGTCGTAAAGGTTAACAGCACCCAGCTCCAACAACGCCTGGGCCAGATCGCCCGCTCGCCGCGTTGGGCGATTGCCTACAAGTTTAAGCCGCGCCAGGCCACTACACGCATTCTCGACATTCAGCCAAACGTCGGCCGCACCGGCACGCTAACCCCGGTGGCGAGCTTGGTCCCGGTACCGATCGGCGGCGTGATCGTCAAAAGCGCGTCGCTGCACAATATGGACGAGATCGCCCGCAAAGATATCCGCATCGGCGACACCGTACTCGTTGAGCGCGCCGGCGATGTCATTCCGTACGTTGTCAAAGTCATCGAAGAGAAACGCACCGGAGAGGAAAAGAAATTCGTCATGCCCGAGCGCTGTCCGGTTTGCGGCTCGGAGGTCTTCCGCGAAGAAGGTGAAGCCGCCTACCGCTGCATCGGCATTTCCTGTCCGGCAAAGCTTAAAGAAAGTCTGAAATTCTTCGGCTCGCGCGGCGCCCTGGATATCGAAGGGCTGGGTGAAAAATTGATCGACCAGCTGGTCGAGCGCGGCATGGTCCACGACGTGGCCGACCTTTACAATCTGACGAAGCCGCAGCTGGCCGGCCTAGAGCGAATGGCCGAGAAGTCGGCGCAGAATCTGCTCGATGCTTTGTCGCGAAGCAAACACTCGACGCTGGCGCGCTGCTTGACAGCCTTGGGAATTCGCCATGTCGGCGAAGCGACGGCCAAACTGCTGGCTGACCATTTCGGCGACTTGAAAAAGATCGAGCATGCATCCGAAGAGGATTTGATGGAAGTACGGGAGATCGGCCCCGAAGTGGCCAAGACCATCGCGCACTTTTTTGCCCAAGACGCGAATCGTCAAGTGATCGAAAAACTTCTTGAAGCGGGACTGCAGTTCAAAACCGAGCCGAAGAAAAGTGGCACGTTGAACGGCGCGAGTTTCGTTCTCACTGGTGGGCTGGAGAGCATGTCGCGCCCGGAGGCGCAGAAACGAATCGAAGCGCTGGGCGGGAGGGTCACCTCGAGTGTGAGCCGCAGTACAACCTACGTCGTGGCGGGCGCCGGCCCGGGCTCCAAATTAAAAAAAGCCCAGGAACTGGGAGTCCGAGTCCTCAGTGAAGAGGACTTTTTGCAATTGCTTACGCGGTAATCAATAACGGTCGCGCCGTGGCGGTCGGCCGCTGCCGTAACCACCCCCGCCTCCCGGACGTGGCGAGCGCGGTGCCTGAGGGCGCGCTTCGCTGACAACGATATTCCTGCCCTCGAAGTCCGTGCCGTTCAGCGCATTGGTCGCCTTCTCGGCTTCTTGGTCGGAACTCATTTCGACGAAGCCGAAACCCTTCGACCGGCCGCTGAACTTGTCCGTGATGATCCGCGCGCTGACCACCGAACCATGCTGCGCGAAGTGCTGCTGGAGCCTCTCCTCCGTTACATTGTAGGAAAGGTTGCCAACGTATAGCTTTGCTCCCATCTCGGCCCTCCTTGTTGGACCAACGAATGCTCACTGTGTCGGGATCGACTTAGCCAAAGGGCAAGGCCGCAAACGGGTCTCATGGGGGAACCACTCTCTCGGCACGCTCTTCGGTAACCAGACCCTTCCGAAAACGGCGCCAGCCTACAAAAGTCGCACCTCGCTTGTCAAATCTTTTGCTGTCTGCTGTGGACATCAATACCGGGCTTGCGGCTTGGGCACGCCTGGTCTAGACAAAATAGGGAATAAGTATGGACAGTGCTTCCGAAACCGCCCGCGTCCATTTGAAAATTGCCGGCCGAGTCCAAGGCGTTTATTTTCGCGCTTCGGCGCTCCAGGAAGCGCAAAGCCTCGGGCTGACGGGATGGGTCATGAATTGTCTCGATGGCTCTGTGGAGGCCATCGCCGAAGGCGCCAGGGCGAAGCTCGAGGAATTGATCGCGTGGTGTCGCCACGGCCCGTCCGGCGCTCGCGTGAGCCATGTAGATGTCCGTTGGGAAACTCCGCAGCATGCTTTTCGCAGCTTTACGATCAAGCACTAGGCGAATGCCTAATCAGCGTCCCATCGAGCCCTTCATCTGTAAAGCCATTTGATAAATCTTTCGCTTCGAAAGTTGATATCGTTGACTGAGAAATTCGGAGATGGGTTTAACGCCCATCCCACCCGCTGCGAGTTGACTGATCGCCGCCTTGAGTTCTTCCTCGGCAACTTGCACGCCCTCGCTAGAGCCACGCACGACGATTGTGATTTCGCCCTTTATTTCTCGATCGGCGAGCTGAACAAGGATCTCCCCGATCATGCCGCGCAAGAACTCTTCGTGAACTTTGCTGACCTCGCGGCCGATGACGATTTCGCGGTCGCCTAGAATCAGCTGTATATCGACCAACGATTCTTTCAGACGGTGTGGCGCCTCGTAAAGGATGACCGTTCTGGTCTCGTTCCGAAGCGCTTGCAGTTTCGCTCGTCGTTCTTGCTTCTTGGCCGGTAGAAAGCCCTCAAAAATGAAACGATCCGTAGGCAAACCGCTGGCGCTCAAGACCGCCGCTGCTGCCGACGGCCCGGGAAGTGGAACAATCCGAACGCTGGCGCGAACCGCTTCGACAACGAGACGATAACCGGGGTCGGAGATCGCCGGAGTGCCGGCATCGGAAAGCAGTGCGATGCTCTCGCCGCGGACGAGCCGTTCAACGAGCGGCTGCGCTTTAGACCGTTCGTTGTGCTCGTGATAGCTGGTGAGCGGCGTGTGAATATCGTAGCGGCTGAGCAGAATCTGTGTGTGCCGCGTGTCCTCGGCGGCGATTAGATTGACTTCCTTAAGAACCCGAATCGCGCGTAGCGTAATGTCTTCGAGGTTGCCGATCGGAGTCGCAACGATATAAAGGACCCCAGCCATGGCATGAATCTGTTTCGCGGATCGAAGATGGAAGATGGAGGATCGCGCTAGCCTCGATCTCTGCCTTTCATCCTCTATCCTCTATCCTCGATCCTCACTTCCCCCAATCTCTCGAATAGCGAAAGTCACGGTCGATGGTTCTTTGCGAGACCTTGGCGATCACCGGCAGGCGCCGCTTGAATTGCG
>DASXSW010000185.1:0-4957 GCA_036505755.1 Binatia bacterium
ATTTGGAAGCTGTCCGGATCGCGGACCGCAGTAACGTAAATGGGCGGATGGGGCTTTTGCAGGGGTTGCGGATAAACCCGGAGCTTGGGAAAGCGATAATGCTCCCCCTGCCATTCGAATTCGTCGCCGCTCCACGCCCGCAGGATGATGTCGAGCGCTTCCGGCAAGCGTTTTTGTGAATTACTCCAGTCATAACCGAAGACCACATACTCTGTCGGGTGCATTCCACGGCCGGCGCCAAAATTCACGCGTCCGCCGGAAAGCTGGTCAACCATGGCGAACTCCTCCGCGATGCGCAGCGGATTGTGCATTGGAATGATCGACACCGCGGCGCCCAGACGCATGCGCTTCGTCCGCTGCGCCGCCGCGGCGAGAAGCACCGATGGACTGGGCAACATTCCGCCGAAGTTACGGAAGTGGTGCTCTGTCACCCAAAGAGAGTCGAAGCCGAGAGATTCCGCCGCATCAAACTGCTCCAGCCAATGGGAATAGACCTGCCGACTGTCGCCGTCCAATTCTGGAACATAGGTGTTAAGAATGTAGTAGCCGAACTTCACGTGATTGCAATCTCCTTGGTGCTTGGCAGATCTAAAAAAACTGAAGATCCAGCGCTCTGTCGATAAGGCCGAACTTCTGCGAGTCCAAATCGTTTTTTTCTCTTTTCCTCAAGATCACTTGGTACTCTTTGTGCGGTCCTACTAGCGAAGCGGCTTCACCAACTGTCCGTCCCCCGGCTTGCCAACAATCTTACCATCTTGCATGACTGTTTTGCCGCGCAGGATCGTGCGGATCGGCACGCCTTTAACTTTCCTGCCATGGTAGGGCGTCCAGCCGACTTTAGTGTACGTGGTTTCGTTACTGATCACTTCTTCCTTGTTCATATCGATAATCACCATGTCCGCATCGGAGCCGGGTTGGATCACGCCTTTTCTTGGATACACGTTGAAAATCTTTGCCGCATTATAGGACGAAATTCTCACCAAGGTATCGAGTGATAACTTGCCCTCGTTGACTGCGGTGAGAAACAAACTGAGATAGTCCTGAATCTGCGGCTCGCCGCCGGGACAACTCCACATGTCGTGCCAGCCTTTATCCTTTTCGTCTTTCGTGTGGGGTGCGTGGTCCGTTCCAATGACGTCGATTGTTCCGTCGTTGATCGCTTGCCAGAGCGCGTCGACGTGCGCTGGCGGCACCCAAAAACCCAAACAATAAGGCCCCAGTTTCTCGACGTTTTCCCAAGTCCCCAAAAACATCGCCCAGGGATTGACCTCGCAGCTGCACGGCCTGCCCTCATCCTTGGCGCGGCGCAGCATCGCCAATCCTTCCGGCGTGCTCATGTGCAGAATATGCAGCTTGGCGCCGAGCGCTTT
This sequence comes from Binatia bacterium, assembly GCA_036505755.1. GTDB lineage: Bacteria > Desulfobacterota > Binatia > UBA9968 > UBA9968 > DP-20. The sequence goes on from DASXSW010000185.1 coordinate 1,371, forward strand.
CTGCATTCTGAATAGCGTACTCATCGCGGTATCCCAGATAATGCCGTCGTAGTCGCGATAAGCTTTCGCATAAGCCTGCGGGCTGCGATCTTCGCGCTTCCAGTACCGTCCTTCGATTTCGTCCATCAGATCTTGATCGTGCGGATGCACCATCAGCGGCAATCCTGTGCTGCCAACGGTCTCGAAACACTTGAAAAGCTCGCCGTTGTTATTGATGCCGATCCCCGGCATGTGCGGATAGTCGCGCCCGGTGTCTTTGACCATGAAAATTTTGAACGCGAGCGGCCCTTCTTTGGCGAGAGCGGGAATTTCTTCCGGCACCGTGCCGGAAGGATTGTGATTGAAATCGATGATAGCGTTCTTGCTATGATGCTCCACCAGTGCGCGGTAGCGCTCCACGGTTGTCGTCGGCGGGTTGACGTTGGGCATGCCGATACTGAGCGTCACGCCGCCCGCCGCGGCGGCCATCGTCGCCGTGGTGATATCTTCCTTGTGAGTAAAACCAGGGTCGCGATGATGCGTATGGGTGTCGATCAGGCCGGGAATTATTTTCTTTCCCTTGGCATCGATCACAGTCTGCGCCGTATCCGGTAAAACCGGCGGCTTGCCCAGCGCTGCGATCTTGCCGCCGCTGACAGCGATATCGGCGTCGACAAATCCGCCCGGCGTCCAAACTTCGCCGCCCTTAACGAGCAAATCCAACTGATCCATGAATCAAAATTCCCCCTTCCGCTGCGGTGAAAATCTTTTATATGACCCGTCAGGAACGCTGTCAAATCTACACGTGTGAGAGCGCGCACCCAGCGCCTCATCAATTCTTGACTCGATAGGTGAAATCTGAAACTATTTCCGCTCTCGACCGGAGAGCGGGTCAAGAGTCAAACGAGGAGGAACAGGATGCTCAGGAAGATTTATTTTTTGTTTGCGCTTCTTGCTGCGACGATAGCCGGCGCAGCTCCGGCATTCAGCCAAGGCGCCAACATCGCTGCCGCAAAGAAAGAAGGCAAAGCCGTCGTCTACGGGTCGCTGGAGTCCGATGCGGCGGACAAGGCCTTCGCCGCGTTCAAAGCGAAGTCAGGCATCGAAGTAGAATACTGGCGCGCATCGGCGACCAAGGTGATGGATCGCGGGTTGAGCGAATTCCGCGCCGGCAAGCCCCTGTTTGACATCATCTTGACCAACGATAATCCGATGCAGATCATGTTCAAGGAAGGCATCTTCACGAAATACGATTCGCCCTCGGCGAAGGAATTTACCAAGGATTCCATCGATCCAAACTTGGGGCCGCGCTATCGCAACGTCGTCATCGGCGTTGTCTACAATAAGGATATCATCAAGCCCGCCGACGCGCCCAAATCTCTCGAAGATCTCGTTAAACCGCAATATCGCGGCAAGCTCGTCATGCCTGATCCGACCCAGCACACCACCACGACTCAATGGGTAGCCAGCTTGGACAAGCTCATGGGCAAAGAGAAAGCGGATAAATTCATCCGCGACCTGGCCGCGCAAAAGCCGATCTTGGTCGAGTCTCTGCTCCCCGCTGTCGAGCGCGTCGTCACGGGCGAGACGCCCGTCGCCATCACCTATATTAAATATGTTGCCAGCCTGGGCGAAAAAGGCGCGCCCCTGGATTACGTCAGACTGGGCAAGTTCATGGGCGACGGCCACTATCTTGGACTCAGCGCCAAGGCGCCCCATCCCAACGCGGGCAAGGCATTTATCGATTATTTCCTCGGCGCGGAGAACATGAGGATCATCGCCAAGCTGGGTGAGTTCGTCAATCGCAAGGGCATCTATCCGCCGCTGCCCGACGCCGATAAAGTCCAGTTCGTCGAAATGTACGACCTTGACTCCAAACAATTCGCTGAAAAAAAGAAGGAATACCAGCAGATTTTTTTGCGTTAACCGGATCCACTTGTGTCTGCGGATGAAAGAGCGCTGGCGGTCGAACCGAGTGTATCGGCCGCTTGGAGCCGCACCCGTGTTGGGGCTTTTCTCAGCCAGCCGGTGAGCTGGGTTTTTCTTGTCGTCGGCGGCATCATCGCATTTCTCAGTCTCTATCCGACTTTTTTTCTTTTTTACGGCAGCCTCACCGACTCGCCCCTGGGTGTGCCGGGCCACTTTACGATTCAGAACTACGTCAGGGCCTACAGTGATCCAGAAGCTTATCCGCTGCTGCTGAATTCATTTATTTTCGGCATCGGCGCGGCGGGTCTCTCGGTGATCTTCGCGCTGGCGCTGGCCTGGATTACGATCCGCACCAATGCTCCCTTCAGACGCCTTTTTGAGCTTACCGCGATCATTCCCAATATTTTGCCGCCGATTTTAGTATCGATCTCCTGGGTCATGTTGCTCAATCCGAGCAACGGTCTGATCAACGGCGCATTCGTGAAGCTCCTCGGCCTGGAGAAAGGACCGTTCAATATCTATTCCATGCCGGGGCTCATCTTTGTCGAGGCGTTGATCTTGACGCCACTGGCTTTCTTGATCATCGCCGCGGCTTTGAAAAGCATGGATCCGTCACTGGAGGAATCGGCAAAGACGCTTGGATCGAATGAATTCGGCGTGATGCGGCGCATCACCTTTCCGCTGATTCGGCCGGCGATCCTCGCCGCGGGAACGTTGAATTTCGTCCGCGCCGTCGAGAGCTTCGACACGCCGGCGATCATCGCTCTCCCCGCTCGCATCGAAGTTTTCACCACCAAGATCTGGCGCGAAGCATTAGGATCTTTTCCGACCAATCACAATCTGGCCGCGGCCTATGGCGTTGGCATTCTCGCTGTCGCGCTGGTGTTCGTTTATCTCTATCGCCGCTTCACTTCGCAGGTGGAAAGTTTTTCCACGGTCACCGGCAAGGGCTTTCGACCCCATCAAATCGATCTCGGCCCCTGGCGCTATGCCGCGTCGGGCATAGCGTTGCTGCTTCTCGTCATGCTGGTCGTACTGCCGATCTTGGTTCTTACGTTGGTTGCGATCCTTCCGTACTATCACGTGCCTACCTGGGAAACCTGGCACCGTTTGACCTTGGATCACTTCCGCTACGTTTGGGCGACACCGCGCGTCCATAAAGCTTTCGTGAATAGTCTTTTTCTCGCTTTGGTCGGCGCCACGGTGTGCATGATCCTCGCTTCGTTGGCGTCCTATATAACCGTGCGCACGAAAATTGCCGGCCGCGGAGCCATTGAAGGATTGGTGTTCATTCCCTGGGCGTTTCCGGGTACTGCGATGGCGCTCGGACTGCTTTGGGCGTACGTCGATTTTCCTATTCCAATCTATGCAACGATCTGGATCATCCTCATAGCCTATGTCACACGATTTTTACCCTATGGATTGCGCGCGGTTACCAGCACGATCATTCAGGTGCACAAAGAGCTCGAAGAGGCCTCGGTCGTCTGCGGCGCCGGATTCATGGCGACCTTTCGGCGCGTGTTAATTCCGATGATGCGCCCCGGCGTGATCGCCGGCTGGATTATTCTGGTGACGATCTTCATGCGCGAATTCAGCGCGACGTTGTTTCTTTACAGCCCGGGCTCGGAACCGCTCGGGCCGCTGCTTTATTTTCTGTATCTCGACGGCATGCGCGGCCG
>DASXSW010000186.1:0-6008 GCA_036505755.1 Binatia bacterium
CGTCTTCAGACTTCCTTCTTCAATCCCTTTGGTGCCGCAGAGAAGCATCGTCTCCGGCTCGATCTTGGCTGCAGATTTGGTGAAAACTTGCCGCACTGCGTGTGACGGCACCGCGCAAATCACCAGAAACTTGCTTTCGACGGCTTCGTCGAGGGACTGAGTAACTTCGATATTGGGCGGGAGCGCGATGCCCGGAAGATAGGTTTGGTTTTCTCTCTTGTCGGCTATTTGCCGGAAGCTATCGGCGCCATGGCACCAGAGCACCACCTGCTCGCCCTTTTCGGCGAGGACCTTGGCCAGCGTGGTTCCCCAGCCGCCAGCGCCAACAACTCCGATCCCACTAGGCATGACCGATTATGCGAAAGATATATTGGATGAACAAAATTGCGAAATTTGCACTACGAAACTTCCCGGAGAGGCAGGCAACTATTCTTCGACTTTCGGCTCTTCCTCGTCCCCTTCTTCTTCCTTTTCCGCCAAGCGTGCCAGCGAAACGACCCGTTCGCCTTCCTCGATCTCGATCAAGCGCACACCCTGGGTGTTGCGGCCGATGACTCGAATATCCTTAATCCGCAGCCTAATGATTTTGCCTATGTTAGTGATCAGCATCAGCTGATCTTCTTCAGTTACCTGCTGCACCCCGATGACCCGGCCGGTCTTGTCCGTGGTCTTCATCGTGATGACGCCCTTGCCGCCGCGCGACTGGAGACGGTATTCATCCATCGCCGTGCGCTTTCCGAAGCCACCTTCGGAAACCGTCAAAACATCAAAACCAAGAGTAAGTATCTCCATGCTGACGATTTTGTCCCCAGGATCAAGCTTCATGCCGACGACGCCGAAGGTGCCGCGCCCGGTCGGACGAACCTGGTCTTCCTTAAAACGAATCGATTGGCCGTCCGCCGTCGAGAGAATAATCTCCTGCTGGCCGTCAGTGAGACGCACGCCGATCACTTCGTCCCTGTCTTCGAGCCCAATGGCGCGAATTCCCGACGCGCGCGGGTTGGAGTAGGCCATCAATTCGGTTTTCTTGATCAGCCCGTTCTTGGTCGCGAATACGATATATCGGCCCTCTTGAAATTCCCGTACGGTAAGGAACGCCGACACTCTCTCGCCCGGTTCGAGGTTGAGCAAGTTGACGATCGGTTTTCCCCTGGCCGCGCGGCTCGCCTGGGGAAGTTCGTGCACTTTGATCCAATAAACTTTGCCGATGGTGGTAAAAAACAAAATGTACGAATGCATCGAGGCGATAAAAAGGTACTCGACAAAATCTTCTTCTTTGGTTGTCGTGCCGATCTTGCCTTTGCCGCCGCGCCGTTGCGCGCGGTAAAGAGTGATCGGGTTGCGCTTGATGTAACCATCGTGCGATATGGTCACTGCCATGTCTTCGTCGACGATCGTGTCTTCGATAGAGATCTCGTCGGTACGGTCGATAATTTGTGTGCGGCGCTCGTCGCCGTATTTTTTCTTGATCTCCGTCAGTTCTTCGACAATGATCTTGTAGATTTCTTTTTCGTCGGCGAGAATCGCGCGCAGCTTGGTGATCAATTCGACCGTCTCGCGGTGCTCTTCCATAATCTTGTCGCGCTCCAACCCGGTCAAACGCTGGAGCCGCAAATCCAAGATCGCCTGGGCTTGAATTTCGCTTAGCCCGAAGTTCGCGACCAAACCGTCTTTGGCGACTTTCGGGTCCGCTGAATTGCGAATCAGCGTGATCACCGCGTCGAGGTTATCGAGGGCGATGCGGAAACCTTCCAAGATATGCAGCCGCTCTTCAGCCTTGCGCAGGTCATAGGCGGTGCGCCGTATGACGACTTCTTTACGGTGATCGATGAACGCTTTGAGCGCTTCTTTGAGATTGAGCAGCTTCGGCTTGCCATCCGCGATGGCCAGCATGTTGATACCGAAGGAATCCTGCAGCGCGGTGTGTTTGTAAAGCTGGTTGATGACGATTTCCGATACAGCGTCGCGCTTGAGCTCGATCACAATGCGCATGCCGTCACGGTCCGATTCGTCGCGGACATCGGCAATGCCTTCGATCTTTTTGTCATTTACCAGGTCAGCGATCTGCTTGATTAGACCCTCACCCTTCTTCACCATGAAAGGAATTTCACTGATGACGATCTGCTCTTTACCAGTGCGCTTAAGTGTTTCCGTAAAAGCTTTCCCGCGCATCTGGATGACACCCTTACCTTCAGTGTAGGCCTGGACGATTGGCTCCTTGCCGTGAATGAAGCCGCCGGTGGGAAAGTCCGGTCCCGGAATATATTTCATCAACTGCGGAATCGTAATAGCTGGGTTTTCCACCATGGCAACCAGTCCGTCGATGACCTCGCCGAGATTATGCGGCGGAATATTGGTCGCCATACCAACCGCGATTCCAGCCGTGCCGTTGATCAGTAGATTTGGAATCAGTGTCGGCAAAACCGTCGGCTCTTTTAATGAATCATCGTAGTTAGGACTAAAATCGACGGTTTCTTTCTCAATATCCGCCAACATCTCTTCGGCCAGCGCGGTCATGCGAACTTCAGTGTATCGCATTGCCGCGGGTGGATCGGGGTCTATGCTTCCCCAATTGCCCTGACCTTCGGCAAGAGGGTAGCGCATCGAAAAATCCTGCACCAATCGAACAAGGGTATCGTAAACTGCGACGTCACCATGAGGGTGATAATTTTTCAGGACTTCGCCAACGACGCCCGCGCTCTTTCGGTAGCGTCGATCATGCGTCAAACTCATCTGATACATCGCGTAAAGAACACGCCGATGTACAGGCTTGAGACCATCACGCACGTCGGGCAGCGCACGGCTGATGATCACGCTCATGGCGTAGTCCATGAAGGACTGGCGCATCTCGTCTTCGATATAAATTGGGACTCTTTGCGGTTTACTACCTGCTTCCATGAAAAGCTCGTTCGTTAGAGTTGTTTCAAGATGTCAAGCCCTCAAAAGGCTTGAACAATGAGCCAATTGACAGATGTGAATTTTTCCAGAGCTAGATGTCTAGATTCTTGACGGTTAGTGCATTGTCCTCGATAAATTTGCGCCGAGGTTCAACTTCATCACCCATCAAGGTTGAGAAGATTTGGTCGGCCTCTACAGCGTCTTCAATTCGCACCTGTAGAAGAATCCGAGTCTCGGGATTCATCGTAGTATCCCAGAGTTGACCCGGATTCATCTCGCCAAGACCTTTGTAACGCTGAATATCCTGACCTTTCTTACCCCCCTCCATGATATGGTTGAATACCTCCGTCAAGGAGCCCAGCTGCACCTGGTGGTCACCATTCTCAACGGAATAGGGAGGCATGCCGAGATCGATTAGATCGCTGAACAGTTTTCTTATCTCTTTGTATTCGGGGCTTGTCAGAAATTCCCGATCGATCACCGTCTGGAACCCAGAGCCATTGGCCCGCGTTGAAACGACCAGCTTAAAGCAATTATGCTCCGCATCTTCCTCCAGAGCGCATGAAAGCGGTGCTTGTTCGGGCGCAGTTAAACTGACGTACGACGCCAGGCGGTTTTCAAGGCCTCTAAGTGCCTTCTCATCTTTCAGAGTTTCTTCGTTAAATCCCTCTTCCAATAGCAACGCCTCGATCACGGTCCGATTCTTTTTCTTGCGCGCAATCATGCCCATCAGCCTTTCCCATTGCGCAATTTTCTTGATGAAAGTTTGCAACGATTGACCGACGATGCCGTTGCCATCACTGCTCGCCCGCAGACGGACGTCTTCGGTTCCGAGTTCAATCAAATATTCATCGAGCGCCGCCTCGTCCTTGAGATAGCGTTCTTGCTTGCCGCGCTTGACTTTGAACAGAGGCGGCTGTGCAATAAAAAGATATCCCTTCTCAACAAGTTCGGGCATTTGGCGATAAAAAAAAGTCAGCAGTAACGTGCGAATATGCGAGCCGTCAACGTCGGCATCCGTCATAATGATGATCGAGTGGTAGCGCAACTTTGATGTGTCGTAGTCTTCTTTGACGCCCGTACCCAGCGCAGTCATCATGATGCGAATTTCTTGTGATGAAAGCATCTTGTCGAACCGTGCTTTTTCGACGTTTAAGATTTTCCCTTTGAGTGGAAGAATCGCCTGATTGCGCCGGTCGCGACCCTGCTTGGCGGAACCACCGGCAGACTCACCTTCGACGAGGTAGAGCTCACTCAACGCCGGATCGCGCTCCTGGCAGTCGGCCAGCTTGCCCGGCAGCGAGCCGGAATCGAGCGCGCCCTTGCGCCTCGCCAAATCTTTGGCTTTTCGGGTAGCTTCGCGGACGCGCGCAGCTTCGACGCCTTTGGCGACAATTTTTTTCGCTTCACTTGGGTGCTCGCCGAGAAAGCTCCCGAATTTTTCATTCAACAGCGCCTCGACGATACCTTTGACCTCGCTGTTACCGAGTTTGGTCTTTGTCTGTCCCTCGAATTGAGGCTCGGGCACTTTCACACTGATCACCGCGGTCAGCCCCTCGCGAACGTCTTCGCCCTGGAGATTCTCTTCGTCCTTTTTTAGCAGGCCACTGCTCAGCGCATAATTATTGATTGTGCGCGTTAAAGCAGAGCGAAACCCGATCAGATGCGTGCCACCCTCGATAGTGTTGATATTATTGGCGAAAGAGAAAATGCTTTCCGAGTAGCCGTCGTTCCACTGCATGGCGATTTCGACATCGACGCCATCCTTTTCGCCCTCGAAATAAACCACCCTTGGATGAATCGCGGTCTTGGCGCGATTGAGATGTTCGACAAAGGACGCCAAACCGCCCTTGTAAAAGAACTCGTGTTTTTTTTGTGTGCGCTCATCTTCGATGGTGATCTTGACGCCGCGGTTAAGGAACGCCAGCTCACGCAATCTTTGCGAGAGAATATCGAAACTAAACTCGGTCGTTTCAAAAATTTTACCATCGGGTTTAAACGTCACCCGCGTACCGCGCTCTTTGGACTTGCCGACCTCTTTCAGACTCTCCTGCGGGTCGCCGCGCTTATAACTTTGCTGATAGACTTTTCCATCGCGCTTGATCTCGACTTCCAAAGTCTCGGACAATGCGTTGACAACCGAAACACCCACGCCGTGCAAACCGCCGGAAACTTTGTAAGAGGCTTTGTCGAACTTGCCACCGGCGTGAAGCTTGGTGAGCACGACTTCCGCGGCGGAAACGTTTTCAGTGGGATGGATGTCGACGGGGATACCGCGACCATTGTCGATCACCGTGACGCTGTTATCGATGTGAATGGTGACTTCGATCGAATCGCAATGTCCGACGAGCGCTTCATCGATGGAGTTATCAACGACTTCAAAAACGAGGTGGTGCAGACCCCGCTCACTGGTATCGCCGATGTACATGCCCGGTCGTTTTCTGACCGCCTCCAAGCCTTCTAAGACCTTGATGTTGTCGGCGTTATACTCGGATCCTTGTGGAAATTTAGATTCAGCCATTTTCGCCCAATAAGAGCTAGAATTTTTGCTTGTAAAGTTACGGGGTTAGGTAGTTTTGAAACTCCTTTACATAGTACCTGAAACCAGTCGCAAAGTAAAGCTAAAAGCAATTCGTAAGTGGTTGATTTATCAAGAGGATTTTTCAGTTTTTAGGATGAGCGCCGAGTCCCGCCAGAAAACCCACTGTTTACGTTTAAACGTATTGACAGATTTGGGTGGACAAGCGAAAAGAAAGCCGTGCAAAACCTCGTAACTGCGTTCAAATATTTAACTGTGTGGGGCCGTTTTACCTGTGTCCAACCGAGCGCGACAATGATCGGTACGGCCGCCGCATACTTTCCCGCAATCGGTCTGGTACTCGGTTTGTTACTTGCCGTTTCAAATTATGCTCTCGTACCCTACCTGCATCCTGAAATTCTCAGTGTTGTTTTGATCACGGTTCTGATCGGCGCCACCGGCGGCATTCATCTTGAAGGATTGAAACATACTTTTGACGGAATCACGCTGAAAACGCCCGCCGAACAGAGCCACGCGAACGCAAGTTTGGGGTTTGTCGCGATTGTACTGGTGATTTTTTTCAAGGTTGCTG
>DASXSW010000187.1:0-8251 GCA_036505755.1 Binatia bacterium
CAGCGCCAGCCGTATCTAGCCGGAGCGCAACCGACTTTCGCCGATTACATCGTGTTCGGCTCGTTTCAGTGGGCGCGTGCAGTATCGCCTGCGGCTCTGCTGGAGGTCGTCGATCCGGTTTTCGAGTGGCGTGAGCGGCTGCTTGACGCCTTTGGAGGTTTTGCTCGCAACGCGCATCACTGCGGCACCTGAGATTTTGCCGGGAGCCGCGGCCTTTGATGTTATACTGCTTGATGGACTAAGAGTGACCAGTTTGCGACGAAAATCGGTTTGACGCTGGCAAGTCAGGCTGTTATCCCTCGATTTGGTGCGGGAAACCGCAGCGTGAGCGATCTTCCGAAAAGAGTTTTTCACCGAAGTCTCCACTTTAGAAAAAAGAGGACTTGCCATGCAAATTCTCAAAGGTGATTTAAGCGATATAAAAGGAATACCGCCGAGCGGATTATGCGTCGGCGTTCATCGGGCCGGCGCCATCCACCAGAAAATGGTGGCAAAATACGGCGATCGTCTAGCGGTTTGGTCGCTGCGACCGGATCTTGATTTCATTGCGTTCAAGAAGGAGGGCTTGGGAGAACAGGGCATTCGCTCAACGAGCGATATGGAATCGATCGAGGCGACTGAAAAACTGATTTATGGCGTGCGCGGAGCGCCCCCTGAGGTGAGGGAAAAGGCGCGGGAAAAAGGTCTGACGTTGCTGGCGGACGCTACTTGTCCTTTTGTCACGCAGCAGGAAGAGGCGGAAATTGAGCTCCTAAACGCCGGCTGTCATCTAGTGGTTTTGAGCAGTCGTACGCATCACGGCATTCCAAGGCTTCAGGGAATCGCGCGAGACAAGGGGAAAGAAGTTTTCATCGTCGAGCGTGAAGAAGACATAGATGCGATTCGCGTCACTCGTTTCGAGCCCATCGGCGTGATCGTGCAGACAACCTTCTGGCTGGAAACTTATAAGAAGATTATGGCGCGCATTCTCGAGCGTTTTGCCAACGTTCAGATTAGAAATACGGCCTGTATCGATTCTCTGCAGCGTCTTCCGGAAGTCGAGAAGCTCGCCAAGGAAGTCGATGCGATCATTATTTTCGGCTGGACCGAAGGAATGACGACCCGGATGCTCGAAGTCGCCCGCGCCTTCAACGAGCATGTGCACAAAATCGAAAAAGTGGACGATCTGCAACTGGACTGGCTCAGGGGCAGGGAAAAAGTGGGCATCATCGGCGCGAATGAGACCCCGGAGTGGATGATCAATGAAGCGATCGAGCGCATCAAAAGCATGGCGGCGTAACTATGCCGAAAGTGACTTTTATGCCGGCCGGACAGTCTTTCGAAGTCGCTGCAGGAACCACAATACTCGTTTCGGCGATCCATAATGGTTTGGCGCTTCGACACGACTGCACCGAAGCGATTTGTGGCACGGATCGGGTAAAGATCCTCTCCGGCAAACACCACCTGAGCGAAAAAACAGAAAACGAGGAGTTGACGCTCGAGATGATGAACGCAGGGCCAGACGAGAGATTAGGGTGCGTCGCTCGGGTTTTAGGCGATGTCACCGTCGAGCTGCCCGAGTAAGCAAGTTAAAGAGGAATGGCGGCCCCAGTGGCGATTAGCGAAACCCGATGATCATCGTGGCATTCTCAAGATGTCGGAAGCAGTCGTCGATGGAATACGGCTTGGCTAGAATTGGTTGAAAGGCTGTCTAAGAAAAAAACCCTGCATCTCTTTCCTAAACGTTGCCGGCTACCACGATTCTGTTTCCGGGTCGCCTTTTCATGGCCGACAGCGCAGGTCGTCGCCGGCCCCGCTCGACAGGCCGGGCGTTCATCAGTCCTTAATCAACGCTATCGTTGCGAGGAGAAAGCCGATGCGTAAAACAGGATGGATTGCGATTGTTCTCCTTTCAGCCGCTTCAATCTTGCTTCTTGCCGTGACCCAAAGCACGTTTTGTGCGGAACAGCCGGCGAAGCCGACTCCCGTCCGCATCGGCATCGTGTCGCGCAGCACATTGGACATGCCCTTTTACGTGGCGCGGGAGCGAAATTTTTTCCGCGAGGAAGGTTTGGAAGCCGAGATCATTCTGATTAAGGCGAACCTGGCGGTGCAAGCGCTGTTGGGAGGCAGCATCGATTTCGGCACGGCTACGGGAACTGCGGTCAGCGCGATCGTCAACGGCGCCGACGTCAGGGTCGTTCTGGCGATGAGCGACGCGCCTTCATTTGATTTAATTGTCCAGCCGAGCATCACCAGCGTTCAACAGTTGCGCGGAAAGAAGATCGGCGTTGCCGGAATCGGCGGCCTGACCGAGATTTTGGCTCGCCAGATCCTGCTCGCGAATCACGTACCCCCCGAGCAAGTGACTTTCCTAGCGCTCGGCGCCAGCGACGTCACCTACGTATCGTTGAAGGCGGGGGTGATCGATGCCACCATGCTGCAGATCCCGCAGACCTTTATGGCCCAAGACGAGGGCTTTCGAAAGCTCGCTTCGGGCGGCGACGTTTACCGGATCGTACAGGGCGGATTGGCAACGGCGAGAACAACCGTCGCTGAGCGACCGGAGCTCGTGACCAAAACGATCCGCGCGACCTTGCGGGGGGTGCGGCTGATCAAGAACGACAAGAAGTATGCTCTTGAGTTTATGAAGGGACCGTATCTCGACCTGGGGAAGGAGCGGGAGCGGTTTACCGAACGCGCTTATGACGCGGCGGTGCGGGGATACGTGCTATCGGGCCTGGTCGACGAAAAGCTGCAGCGGGAGATGATCACGTCTGCCGCCCAGCGCGTCAAAGCCGTGCCGCCGGTGCCTGAGCGAGTTTTCGACTTCAGCTTCGCGCGCAAGGTGAGTGCGTCTTTGCAATAGACGCTGCTTCATGGAGAGGTCCAGGGTCAACATTTATTGCGGACGAGTTCGCGAAACAAAAAGTTCTTCGATTGCGATTTCCTTTACGCGACTTTAAAGATGCGAGCCGGATACGGCTGGCCCTTGAGCGCGACCGGCCCCAAATCTTCAATACCCGACACTGCCCCGTCAAGACTTCGACGCACGTCTTCAGAGATCAACAGCCGGGCTTGAAACTCCTTAGTCGCCTGCTCCAGTCTTGACGCCAGGTTCACGACATCGCCGATAATTGTGTATTCTTTGCGATCGGTGGAGCCGACGTTTCCAGTGACGGCCTCGCCCATGTGAAGCCCGATCCCCACCCGTGTCGGGTGAATCTTGCCCGCCGCGTTCAGCCGGTCGAGGCGCTCGAGTATTTCCAGGGAGGCTTTCACCGCATGGCCGCAGCGCTCGGCGTCCTCGACAGGGGCCCCAAAAACCGCCATGAATCCGTCGCCGAGAAACTTGTTAACAATTCCCTGGTGTTGGTTGACGACGTCGATCATGAAGTCGAACAAGGTATTCAGATAAGCCATCACGGCCTCCGGCCGCTCGCCGGCCGCGTAACTGCTGAAGTTCCGAATATCGAGAAACATCACGCAGACGTTGCGCAATTCGCCGCCGAGCTCAATCGGCTGATGGAGCAATTTGTCGGCGATTTGCGGCGAGACGTATTGACCGAAGATCCGCACCGCGCGATCGCGTTCTTGAACCGTGCGCAGCGAGAGCTCGACTTGGCGCCGGATTTCTCTAGCGACCAGTCCGGCGACAAGGCCGGCCATCAACAGAACGAGAGAGCGATTGAAATGAAAAACCGGCGTGCGCCAAAACGACGCCTGCGCCTCGGGCTCCAATGTGCCGATCACGGCGTACGCAAAAATGAAGTGCTCCACGGCCGCGACCAGGCCGGTAAAGAGAGATAACCGAACGTCCAGTCGAAGAATCGACAGCATGATAAAAAAGAAATAGAGCAGGAACGCCGGGGAGCCAAGTGCGTCTCGAGCGCCCATCAAGGACACCGCCATGAACATCAACACGGTCGGAATCGATGTCTCCAAGAAAGCATTCAAGAAGCGAACGGCGACGTGGGGCTGGCGTCGATGATCGAGCATCCAGCCGATTCCCGCGCGCAGCGCCCATTCGTAAGCCACCGCCAGCCCGTGTAACGACATGATCCAGGGCCATTGAGCTTGAAAGCGGACACGGAACTCGGGAGCGAGAAGCCCGGGCACAAAGGCAACGAAGCTGTAGACGCAAACGGCGAAAGCGAAGAGCCCCGCCAAGATGGTAACTCGCCGCGGCTCACTCCGCAGAATTTCCGTCGTCAGCGAGTCCTGATAGATACGTGCCCAATCGAGTATCTTAACGGGTGCGTTGCTCATCGGAATGGGGCGGCTATTGAAGCGACCGGATTGCCGAGCAGGCGGCACAGACGCGACTGCCTGTAGCTATCCTGTTCCACGCGGCTTCTCTATCACGTTTCAAGAATGCCGGAAACGTGGGGAAATGTGCGGTTGGTGTCTGCCGACAAGGCGATACGTTTACGGCTCGACTATCTTTGTTGATTTGCCAAAACCTGGGATAAATTCAGGGGACAAGCTACTTCCAGTTCAAACGGCGGTCGCTGGACTTGCAGAGCGACCCCTCGCGGCAGTAGATTGCCGCCATGGTTAACAATACTGAATATGAAGTGGACGAGCGCGATCTCGAGTATCAGCGCCTGGCAGGCAAGGCGTGGCTCGCTCGCATTTATCAACCCAAAGGAACAGGTCCGTTTCCGACCATCGTCGACGTGCACGGTGGCGCGTGGCACAACGGTGATCGGACGAACAATGCCGGCATCGACCGAGCGCTGGCGGCCAAGGGTATCCTGGTCGCGGCGCTCGATTTTCGCCAGCCGCCGGAGGCGGGCTATCCCGCTTCTATCTGCGACGTGAATGTGGGGATACGCTGGCTCAAGGCGCACGCGGCCGAGCTCAACGGAACGACCGCTGTGGGAGCGTTCGGCAATTCCAGCGGCGGCCATCAAGTCGTGCTGAGTGCGCTTCGACCGCGACACGCCGCTTATTCGGCGCTGCCGCTGCCCAACCATTCTGAGATCGATGCCAGCCTCAGCTATGTGATCGCTGGCTGGCCGGTGATATGCCCGCTGTATCGCTTCCACTTCGCCAAAGAGTTCAACCGCGAAGAACACATCAAGGCGCACATCGAATACTGGAAGACAGAAGAAGCGATGGCCGAAGGAAGCCCGCAGACGATTATCGAGAAGGAAGAGCAGGTCGAGCTACCGCCGATATTGATGTTGCTGAAGGCGAACGACAAAAACCATCCGCTCGAAATGCAAGAGCGCTTCATCGCGTCCTATCGCAAACGAGGCGGAGAGATCGAAGTGCACACTTTCGATGGCCTGCCAGAGCATAGAATGGTCCCGTCACCAAGCCAGCCGGAAACGATGCGTGCGATAGACACCATCACCGGATTCATTCGGCGGCACAGCGCCTAACAGGCTGCAAATCGTGTTCGTGTGACGTGTTCGTGCGCGTGCGGATTTCACGGTCACGTTTCACGGACACGATCACGGTCCGCATACCGCTGGGCGCGCGCTCAGTATCTGCCCCTTTGCACCTTCGCATCCGGTTTTGCCAATTCTTCCTCGTGCGCTGGGACAATGCGCACGGCGCAGGCTTTGTACTCGGGGATTTTAGCGAGTGGGTCCAAGGCATCGATGGTAAGCAGGTTGACGGAGGCTTCGACAAAGTGCATCGGGACAAAGACCACGCCCAGGGTGGTCCGCTGTGTCACCCACGCGTGCAGAACGATGGAGCCGCGGCGCGATGAAACGCGCACGGTTTGCCCATCTTCTATCTTGAGACGCGCAGCGTCCGCGGGATTTATTTCGATGCGGGCTTCAGGATAAAGGTCGTCGAGCTTCGAATGGCGCGTCAGCGTGCCGCCGTGCCAGTGTTCGAGCAGGCGCCCTGTGGTCAAGATAAAAGGATATTCATCGTCCGGCATCTCGACCGACGGCACGTATTCAAGCGGATGGAATTTGCCCCTGCCGCTGGGAAAGCTCTCGGCGAATAGATAGGGCGTGCCGGGATGACTATCATCCCACACCGGCGTTTGCAGTCCCTCTTTTTGGATGCGCCGATATTTCACTCCAGAATATTCACGCACCACACCGCCCATCTCTTCGAGCACTTCGCCCGGGCTTTGGTAGGCCCACAAGGCTGACTTGGGACGGCCGAGTCGCTTTTCGATGCGCTCGGCCAGGCGACAGATGATCTCCCAATCGGGGCGCGAATGGCCGCGCGGTTCCAGTGCCTTGCGCACGAGCTGCACGCGCCGATCGGTATTGGTAAACGTGCCGTCTTTTTCCGCCCAGGATGCCGCCGGCAAAAAAACGTCGGCGTAGGCGCCGGACTCGTTGATAAACAAATCCTGCACGACCAGGAACTCCAGCTGCTCCATCATATGACGCGTGTGATTCAAATTGGGCTCGGACATCATCGGATTCTCGCCCATGATGTGAAGCGAGCGCACGCCCCCCGGTCCCACGGCGCTCATGATCTCCGTGGTTGTCAGTCCCAGTTTGCGGCTGAGCCCGCCCGGCTCGATGTTCCAGGCCTGCTCGAACTTCCGCGCTGCCGCTTCGTTGTCGACGCGCTGATAACCCGGATAGTGCCACGGCATCGCGCCTGAATCCGAGGCGCCTTGCACATTATTTTGCCCGCGGAGCGGATTCAGTCCCGTGCCTTTGCGGCCGATGTGGCCCGTGAGCAGCGCCAGGTGGATGAGCGCCATCGCGTTGTCGGTGCCGTGCGAATGCTCGGGAATGCCCAAGGCCCAATAAATCGCCGCGTTCTTCGCGGTCGCGTACATCCGCGCGGCTTGAACGATCAGGTTACGGTCGACGCCGGAAATCGCCTCGCCATATTCGGGCGTGAACCGATCCAGTGATTTGGCGAATTGTTCGAAACCTTCCGTGCGCTGCCGGATGAAATCTTCATTGTACAGTCGCTCCTTCACAATGACGTGCGCCATCGCGGAAAAAAGCGGCACATCGGTGCCCGGCTTCGCGGGCAGCCAGAGCGTCGCCCAGTTCACCATCTCGACGCGCCGCGGATCCACCACGATGAGCTTGGCGCCGTGATTGGCGACGGCGGCCTTCATTTGCAACGCAACGATCGGATGGGTTTCGGCGGTGTTCGAGCCGGTGACGAGAAAAACGTCGCTGTGAATGACTTCCGCGGCGGTGTTGCTCATCGCCGAAGAGCCGATCGCCATTTGCAGCGCGACCACGGAGGCGGCATGGCACAAACGGGTGCAATGATCGATGTTATTGGTGCGAAAGACCGCGCGATACATTTTCTGCAGCAGGTAATTGTCTTCGTTGGTTGCCTTGGCGCAGCAGTAAACCGCCATCGCGCCCGCGCCCTCGCGGTTGTAAATCTCCACCAGCCGGTCGGCGGTGTAGTCGAGCGCTTCATCCCATGAAGCTTCCCGCCAGTGGCTGCGATCGAAGGCTTGGGTGCGCGCGCCGGGCGCCTGAGGGGTTTTTCGGATGAGCGGCACGGTCACCCGATCCTGGTTGTAAATGAAGTCGTAGCCGAAGCGTCCTTTGACACATAGGTTGCCGTGGTTGACCACTCCATCAAACGGCGAGGTCACCTTGTAGACGTAGTCGTCTTTGATGTGCAGCTCGAGGCTGCAGCCCACGCCGCAATAGGGGCAGGTGGTGGGAACGATCCGATCGGCATTGATCATGGCGATTTCCTACGGCGCTTTTTTCCGGCTTTGGTCGCTTGCATGATTTCATCCAGGCTGACGCCCTGCTCCAGCAGCCACTCGCGTTTGGGCTTGAGCGCGCCCGTGGGGCAGACGCCGACGCACTGACCGCAAAACACGCATGTGGTCTCGGGCATCGGCTTGTCGTAGAACGTGCCGATACTGGTTTCGAAGCCGCGTCCCGAGAAGTTGATCGCATAGGTGAACTGCGCGTCCTCGGCGCACACCTGCACGCAGCGCCAGCAGAGAATGCACTTGGAGTAGTCGCGGATGTACATGGGATTGTCATCGAGCACAGGATGCTCGCGCCGCTCCGCCTCGGGAAAGCGCGCGGGATCGGCACGGTAATCATTTAGAAACTTCTGAATCTCAGGCGCCTGAGAAAGATCCACCGCCGACGCGAGCATTTCCAGTATGGTCCGGCGGCTGCGCTCGGCTCTGGGACTCGTTGCCGACACCTGTATGCCTTCGCGCACGGGAGTCAGGCACGACGGCACGAGCGGCTTCACGCCATTGACCTCGACCACGCAGACGCGGCAGAGACCGTTCGCCGTGCAGTGGTCATGGTAGCAAATCGTCGGAATCTGCCGTCCGAGT
>DASXSW010000188.1:0-3363 GCA_036505755.1 Binatia bacterium
ACCGTTTTACAAAGGGAAAACAATTCGCATCATGATCGGCTCGACGGCCGGCGGATTTTACGATCGTTGGGCCCGTCTGTTTGCCAGACACATGCCCAAATATATTCCCGGTCAGCCGGAGATCATCGCTCAGAACATGCCGGGCGCTGGATCCGTGATCGCCACCAACCACGTCTTCGGTGTGGCTAAGCCTGACGGTCTAACCATCGCGATGCCCCTGAACAGCGTCTACGTCGACCAACTTGTCGGACGCAAAGAGGTGCAGTTCGACCTGCGCAAATTCCAATGGATCGGCTCTCCCGCGGTAGAATCGGTGATCTTCTATATACGGGCGGACACTCCCTATAGATCTATTGCCGATATCATTAAGGCCAAGGAGCCGCCCAAGTGTGGCTCGACCGGCACGGCAAGCAGCGACTATATCCTATCCAAAGTTTTGGAAGAAACCGTCGGGGCAAGATTCAACAGCGTCCAGGGCTATCCGGGAGGCAGCGAGATCGATTTAGCTGTGGAAAAGGGAGAGGTGGTCTGCCGCGCCCATAGCACCTCCGCTCACTTTGGTCGCGAACCCTTTGATTCATGGCACAAGAAGAATTTTGACCGCCATCTGGTGCAGACGTCGCGCAAGAGAGATTCCCGGGCAGCCGATGTGCCGACGACGCACGAAATCTTCGATCAGTACAAGGTTCCGGCAAATAGCCGCCGTGTCGCGCAGGTTGTGTTAGCCGCCGGAGATTTCGGTCGTCCGATTATCGTGACGCCGGGCACTCCTCCGGAAAGAGTCAAGATCCTGAGAGACGCCTTTGTAAAAACCTTGAACGATTCCGAAGTCCTTGCCGAAGCCAAAAAGGCCCGCATGGACGTGGAACCGACATCCGGAGAGGAGCTGGAATCGCTGGTCAAAGAAATCTTCGATTCGCCGCCGGATGTTCTCGAGCGTGTGAAAAAATTACTGGGCAACTAGGTCGAGGCGAGACGGAGAGTTTTTTGAATTTTGGAGCTGCCCAATGACGAAATCTCCACGGCGATTTTGGATCTTGGCCGCACTGCTGTCTATTTGTCATTTTTTCCTGTGGAGTCATGCTCGAGCGCAGGAAAAGGTCAGACTTGCCCACAGCGCTTTGGAGAGCAGCAACGGCGTCTGGTATTTGGCTCAAGACCGGGGTTTTTACAAGAAACACGGCCTCGATGCCGATTTGCTTTTTATTCCAAGCACAACCACCAGCGTGTCGAGCCTTGTGGCGGGCGACGTGCAAGTGGCCAATGCCTCCGGCGGCGGCGTCGCGAGCGCGGTGGTAGCGGGCGCGGACCTAGTGATGGTCGCGTGTTATCTCAATTCGCTTCCCTACGAGTTGGTGGTAAACGAGAGCATCAAATCGCCGGAGGATCTCAAGGGAAAAAGCATTGGCATCAGCCGGGTCGGCAGCGCATCGGACGTGGCGGCGCGCGCGCTCATCCGAGGATTGGGGCTGGAGCCTGACAAGCAAGTGCCGATTATGCAAGTCGGCGGTCCGGCGGAGCGGGCGGCGTCTTTTCGCGGCGGCAGAATCGCCGGCTTTCCGTCGCCGCCGGGAATTATTCATCTAACCAAAGGCATTCCGTACAAAATTCTGATTAGCACCGCGGATTTTCAAAAACGCTTTGAGTTCCCCTACATTTGCGCCACTACGACGAAGAGCTATCTGGCGCGCCAGAGGGAGATCGTGAAGAAAGTAATCATGGCGCACATCGAAGCCATGCAATTTTTCAAGACGCGCAAAGAAGAGACCAAAAAAATCATCGCCAAATACAGCAGAATCAACAACGAGGACTATTTAGAAGCTGCTTACGCCGCGAGCGCAAAACTCTACGACGTGGTGCCGCTCGTGACCAGACCCGGTACGGAGATTCAGATCAAAGAAGCGACGAGCCGTAAGCCCGGCGCGCAGCTTCGCTTCGAAGACATGGTCGATGAAAGCATCGTGCGCGAATTGGAAAAAAGCGGCTTCATCGACAAAGTGTATAAGCAGTGAAGTGGTCCGCGCGTTGTGATTTCGACGGAAGCTTATTTAAGTTGACTGCTGTGATCCGCTGCGTTTCTCCGGGTCATTTGACACCAGCCATCCGTAGATATTGCTGATCGACAAAGCGTTCTGGGGTCGGAAGCGGATCTTTGAGCGTTCCCGCCTCGCCCATGAACGCGATTACCTGAGCTAATCCTTTGACGTCAATCTCGCCTTGCTTGGGCAAGACCTTTCGCTCGGGCTCGAAAAACAACTTAAGGGTTTGATCGGCGATTGCGGCGGGAGCGCCGGTGGTTTCGACGATCGTTTTAGCCACGACCTTGCGTTTGGTTGGATCGCGAATGAATTTGAACGCGGCGCCGAGAGCGCGAATATAGCGCACGATCGCGTCTTGATGCGCTTGCGCCCAAGAGCGCCTGGCAGCCGTCACGGTATAGAGGAAGTCAGGCACGGCGTCGTTGGTAAAACCAAGTAACCGGAAGTTCTCGCTAAGCGCGAGAAGGTCTTGCGGTTGGC
Organism: Binatia bacterium; assembly: GCA_036505755.1. Taxonomy (GTDB): domain Bacteria; phylum Desulfobacterota; class Binatia; order UBA9968; family UBA9968; genus DP-20. The sequence continues at coordinate 2,520 of DASXSW010000188.1, forward strand.
CGAGCGGCACCGCGGCGCATTCGCCGCGTTTAAGACAATTCCACCGAGCCGGTGTTCCCTCGATTATTTTGACCTGGAAATCTCCTTCGCGAAGGCCGTGTAGCGCGAGCAATTTGCGCGTGGAGATCGTTATCGTACCCGCTTCATCGGCGAAACCTAATAGCTTTCCTTTGAGGTCGGCGAAGCTTCTAATTTCAGGCCTGGCAATCAAACTATAAATCGGATTGGTGAATTCGGCGGCGATCGCAACGGCATCGGAACCGCCAAGCGCAGCGCGGATAAGAAACGGCGTGGCGACATGAGTGATGTCGCAGGTGTCGTCGTGCAGTGCGTCGATCATTTTGTCCGATCCGCCGGGGATGGGAACGACGACGCGGAAATCCAACCCTTCACGGCGAAAGAACCCCTCGCGATCCGCGATCGAAACAGGGAGCGAAAAAATACTCCGCATTGCCGAGTATGCTTGGCCATAGCGTAAGGGAATCGTCTGGGCTGACACGATCGGGCTGGTCGCGAAAAGGATCGCGGCAAACGCGAGAAAAAGCCAACGCCTATTATTCGTTTTTGGAAACGCGCCTGACTCAGCCTGCTCGCTGGAGTAACAAGTCTTGATTTTGTCATTCACCTATCGGGCCCGTCACTTCGCAGCAACTCGCTGCATGGTGCATTCGATTTCGATCGCGGTGAGCGGTTTCTTATTCAGCGCTGTTCGTGTAAAGGCGCGAGTTTGCTTGTAGCCATCTTTGCTGCAGGAAATGCTGACATTTTTGGGAGTAACTTCTTTGCCGAAACCCGGTAGCTTGTAGGCGCCGGTGGCATTGGTGCGAGTGATGACTAAGCCACG
>DASXSW010000189.1:0-7056 GCA_036505755.1 Binatia bacterium
CTGAAGCCGTGGGGTTTTACCTATCAGGTAGAGGACCTGGTCAAGACTTTAGAAGTCGAGGCGGCGGGCGGCACGCAAATCGACTACCAAGACCAGGATCCGGAAATCCATCAAACGTTTGTCCAGGAGTGCGCAAAGCGCGGCGTCGAAGTGCGCTTGAAGTTCTGATTTTGCTCGCGCTCGCCAGTAGGGTTCCCGGTTCAATGTTCAAGATCCAAGCGAAGTCCGTTCAAATCGTTCAAGGGTTCAAGCCGTTCAAAACGGTCGACTCAAATCCGGCAACCGGAACGTTGGAAAACTGTTCTCACAGTTGAAAGAAAAGACATGCATATAAAATTGGAGCGAGACGAAGCCAAAGCCTGCGTCGATGAAATTTACCGCAAAGTGGCAAAGCGGTGGCGCGAGCGCGTGACCGATGCTGAGTTCATGAAGCGGCTGGCGTCGGGAACGCTGTCAAAAAAAGCGCTGAGCATGTTCTTTAAGAACTGGGCGGCTTATACGATCGAGATCAATACGCTCGATGCAGCGACCTATCACAAGCACATCCATTTTTTCCGAAAGCATCGGGATCTCATGGCGGCCATGGCTCAGAAACTGGCCGACGAGCTGGTTCATCCGAAACCGCCCGGACACATTCACGTCGTGTTGGAGACGGCCAAGGCTCTGGGAATCGCGGAAGACGATGTTTTTGTCTCGCCCATGCTCGCCGAGTTTCGCGCCAAGATCGATTATTTCCGGGCGATCGTTTGGGAGGGCACCATGGCGGAGTTCTATGCGGCCGGAGCCACTGAGGAGCAGTTTAGCTACTGGGCCGGCGAAGTCTTTAACGCTTTGACGCGCCATTATGGCCTCACTGCGAAAGAAGCCGTCTATTTTTCACTGCATGAAGAGGCGGATACGCGCGAGCATGAGGATGACATCATGGGCCACGGCAGCTTTCGGCGCATGGTGCTGCAGCGTTTGTTGGAGGACGGCGCCGAAGTGAGGCCGGGCTACACCTTGGAATACTGCGCTCTAACTGCGATTGATCTGCACGGGGTGGTTTTGCAGGCGGCGTTGAATGCGGCGGAAAGGGAGTGAAGGATGTGACAATCCTAAAGTACATCTTTGTCATTCTTTCACTCACGATATCGCCGGCCGCTCACGCCCAGGAAAGCCTCGTCGTCAGTTATGACGGCTATGCCGGCTTTCAGGGGCCCATATGGGCGACTAAGGACCTGGGGCTTTTTGACAAGCACGGGTTAAAGACCGAGCTGGTCTTGATCGCCGGCAGCCCGCGCAGAATGGCGGCCTTGGTGTCCGGCAGCAGCCACTTCGCCCAGGGATCGGCGAGCGCGCCCATCCCTATACGCCTTCGTGGCGGCGATATCGTCATCGTCGCCGCCGCGCTCAACCGGTTTCCCTTCAGCGTCGTGACGCAAAAAGAGATCCGCAAACCCGCTGACCTGGTCGGCAAAAAAATCGGTATCCTCAACTTCGGCGGATCCAACGATCTGGCGATTAGCTTGGCCTTCAAGGAATGGAACATCCCGCGCCAGGCGGTGACCGTTTTTGCGAGCGGCGGCGCCCCGGAGCGGCTTGCGGCGTTGTCGACAAAGGCCATCGATGCCACGGTGCTGTCGCCGCCGGAGACGGTGGCGGCGGCGCGCATGGGGATGAATATTCTCGCGCACCTGAGCGATCTCAAGGCGGCTTTTCCGCAAACGGTGATCACGGTGCGCCGCTCGTTTCTGGAAAAGAACCGGGACACGGTGAAACGCTTCGTGCGCGCTTACAGCGAAGCGATCCATGTGTTTAGGACCGACAAGGCTAAAGGCTCGGCGGTTTACACGAAACGTCTCAAGCAACAAGATGCGAAGGTCATCGAGGAGACCTATGATTATTTTGCGCCGAAGTTTTCTTTTCCGCCGCGCGTCGATCGCGACGGGATTCGCAACGCCCTCGAGCTGGTTACAGCGCTGCCCGAGGCGAAGGGCGACATCAACTTGGAGCAGTTCATCGATGAGAGCGTGATCGACGAGCTGGAACGAGAAGGATTTTTCAAAAAACTGCGCGGATGAAGGGCCTGCGATAATGGATTTGACCAAGGCAGCGGCTTATTCGGACCTGACACCTTACGATCTATGGCAGGAGTCGGAACACATTCCGATCGTACGCGGCCACTGCGTCGAAGACCTCAGAGCCATTCCGGTCGCCCCGTGGGAGCGTACCGGCCTGCTCGGATCATTCGTTCAGCTCGTCGGCGCCGGTCGCGCGTGCGGCGCTTATGTCTGCGAGATCCCGCCGGGGGGCGAGAGCAAGCCGCAGCGCTATCTGTTCGAGCAGTTGATTTACGTTCTCAAAGGCCGAGGAGCGACCACCGTCTGGAACGAAGGCCGCAAAAAGCAAATCTTCGAGTGGCAGGAAGGCAGCCTTTTCTCGCCGCCGCTCAACGCGTGGCATCAGCATTTCAATGTTCAGGGAGACGAGAGCGCGAGGTACGTGGCGCTGACCGACGCGCCCCAGATGATCAATCGATTCCGCAATTTGGATTTCGTCGTCGGCAATGATTTTTCCTTTACCGATCGATTCAACGAAGAAGACGGCTATTACAACGGCAACGGCAGAGAGATCGCGACGCACCGAACCTGGGAAGCCAATTTTGTTCCCGACATCAGGGACTTCAAATTAAGAGACCGCAGCCTAAGAGGCCAGGGCGCAACGGGCATTCGGCTGCACCTTGCCGCCAATACGATGAGCGCCCACATCGAGCAGTATCCTTCCGGAACTTACCCGCGCGGCCACCGCCACGGCCCCGGCGCGCACATCGTGATCCTGTCGGGGGAAGGATATTCTTTCTTGTGGGAGGAGGGCCGGCCGGGCATCCGCATCGACTGGCGTGCGGGAAGCCTGTTTGTCCCGCCGGCAAATTGGTTCCATCAGCATTTTAATCCGTCGCCGGAGCCGATCCGCTATCTCGCGCTAAAGCCCTGGGGGTTCACTTACAAAGTTGAAGATCTCTCGAAGACGGATCAAGACATAAAATCAGGCGGAACCCAGATCGAATACCGGGACCAAGACCCCGAGATTCACGCCGTCTTTCTCTCGGAGTGTAGAAAGAGAGGCACCGAAGTGATGATGGCGATTTGATAAGACCCTATTGGCCAAAAAAGATTTCCTTTAATTTTCTTTCCGCTGCACTACCAAGTCGAACGGCTGACGAACGAGGTGTTCTTTTCTCACGTAGCCAACGGCCGCTGACGGTTCGGTTTTTACTTTGAACCAATCGCCTTGTGCTTCGAGAACGCTGATCGAGGTTCCCGCCTCGATTTGTGTCTTCGCGGTGGCAGCGAAACGAGGCTCCTCCCTTAGCGACACCGGCCGCCGTGTTTTGTAGGCGGCCGCGCGCCTTGGCGGATCTTCGTGTCTCTTAGCGTTACGATAATTAGCATCAGGCGTTTTTCGCGATTTCAACTCCAATGTGCGTGGTGTAGGACTCACGGGCGCCCGATATTCCTCATCATCTATCGACGACTTGGTGATAACTGCCTCGACCGCTGCGACAGAATTGCCGCCCGTCGGCGCGCGACCGTGCCCTAACAAAAAATAAGCGATCGGAACTATGAGTAACCCGACGGCAGCGACGGATAGCGAAGTCACGGGAAATGTCTTTGGCTTCCAGGTGATTTGCCATGCGCGGCGAAACCAACTCGGCCCGCTCGATTTATAATCAATCGACGGAGTGTTTGTCGGCTCAGGCGCGGGTACTTGATCACTGGGCGCCTCGTGGGTAAATCCTTTGTGAGCGGAATCGGCGGCCGAGTGTGCATGGCTCGCTCGAAGACGCTCTTCATGGAGCAAATTTTCTGCGCGTAACTTTGCCGCCGCAACCTCACGCGATCTCCTGGTAAGGACATGAATCTGCCGCCGCAGCTCGGCCACTGCCGTGCCGCTGTTTTCCAGCAGTTCTTGCTTCTCCGCAAGCTCACGTTCGAACGACTGGATCTTTACCCTCATCTCTTCCACCACGCGAGTGGACGATTCATTGGCATGCAGCAGCGCGGTTTTTTCGCGCAGGGCTTCTTGAAGCAACTGGTCCAACTTTTCTCGTTCTGATGCCAGGTCGGCACGTTCTTGGATCAGCTCGCTCACCTTGCCCATGAGCGAATTAAGTTCCCTGTCGCGAATCTCCAAGAGATTCTGCTCATCGCCTAGCTGATATTCGAGGACACGAATCTGCTTCGTGAACCGCTCCTCTAGTATCTTTATCGCCGAATCCCTGAGCCGTAGGAGCTCGCCTTTTTGCGCAATCTCCTCGAGGAATAGCCGACCGTCTTCATCTTTGGCCCGGCGTAATTCGGCCAATTGCCTATTGAGTTGGTTTACTCTATGCCCGAGCGCCTTGATATTCGCCTCACGGCTCTCCAAAAACTTTTCTTTCTCCCTTACCTGATTCTCCAGGGAGCGAATGGTTTCAGTGAAACGGTTCTCAAGAGCATCGCGCGCGGCTTCCTTCGACCGTAGCGCCTCGTTCTGCACAACCGTTTTTTCGAGCGAGCGCACAATTTCCTCTTTCGACGCGCTCAGCTCCGCGAGCTGCTTCTTGAGAGTCAGCAACTCCCACTCACGATCTTGCAAAAGTTTCGTCTTGTCACGCAGCTGGTTTTCAAAAGCCCGGAGGGGAACGGGTTGTTCAGGCATCTGATTGACGGGATCAGCCCGGCGTTGGTCTCTGCGCCCTTCTTCCGCCGGTTTGGATGCAAGGAGAAAAATTTTTCTGATGATCTCTTTTTCAACGTCGCTGGGATCCACCAAGCTGCGAAGGCCATCGATCTCGTCTTTGTACGATATGGGCCCGTCGAGTCTTACGTTGATCAGAAGGAGATGAAGCCAGCTTTCGTGATCTAACCGGTGGGGATCGAGAAAACTCAGAAGGACCTTAGCGTCCTCGTAGTTCCCTTCATTGAGGAGAAGCTCAATTTCAGAAAGGATTTGTTTCGAGCGAGAAATTTTAATCATAGCCAATCGCCCGAAGTGTTTGCCGACTATCGTAGCCGAGCACTGTCACGGTTAATGACGTGATGGACGTAACGTCCTACCGTCCTCGCGGAACTCTCGGCTGGAATAGTTTCTAGCACACAGACCGGTCCGCCTCCAATAGGAGAGTCGCCGTTCCCCTTTTCTTACTCGCTCCCATATACTAACGCAAGCCAGGCTGGTTCAGGCTATTCGCGACCGTCAGCAAAAGCAACGATTGCCGTTATCCGGCGGATCCATATGGATAAGCCAGTCATGCACTCATGCAAGCCCAACCGTGTGGTTGTGCTGACCCCTAGATTGGCAAGGCGTAGTCAGCCAACCCGCTCGAGTGACTGAGAGGCTAAAAGAGATTTTGGGAATTGAAGTCGACAGTCTTTTGGTGCTGTTTACGGGGAGTTCTGCGGATAGGATATGGAGTTTTTGGCATGCTCTGGCAATTCGCGCAAGAATGACTCATCATTCTGTCTTCTTCCCGCCCACGATGAGGCTTAAAAGGGTCAACGTTCGAGAAAGTCTGCGGTCGTCATTCAAGGATGGTATCTTTGCCGCTTTCGTGGCCGGCGTTACCGATCATTACGCCACGCCCGCTGCGCTCTTTTTTGGCGCCACCGTACAGCAGGTCGGTCTCATCACCGCTTTGCCGAATCTCTTGTCTTCTATGGCACAGTTCTTTTCCGTGCGGATCATTTATTGGGTCGGCGGCCGGCTCAAGCTATTGGTGCGCTTGGTTTTCTCCCAGGCGTCGCTCATTCTCTGTATCGCCATGCTGCCGCTGCTCGAGATCTCTAATCGAGTGGAGCTGTTGCTGATTTTTTTGATTCTCGCGGCCGTGTGCGGCGGCTTGGCGGGACCAGCCTGGGGCAGCCTGATGAGCGATTATGTGCCGGCGAAAAAGAGAGGACGATATTTCGGCTGGCGCAACCGGACCGTGGGCGCGGTGACCGTCGGCGGCATCATCGCGTCGGGATTGCTGTTGAATTTTTTCCAAGAGATCTCTTACGGCACGGGTTTTTGGATTATCTTTTCTTTGGCTGCGGCGGCCCGATTTGTCTCCGCTTATTTCATTAGCCGGATGGACGAGCCTCCGCATAAAAAAGATCCCGCGAGCGACTTCACTTTTCTTATGTTCTTGCGCCGCTTCCGCGAAAGCAATTTTCTCAAATTCGTGGTGTTTAGCGGTTGTCTGACTTTCGCCACGTATATGGCGGCTCCCTTTTTCGCCGTCTTCATGCTGCGTGACCTTCAATTGAGCTACTTGACTTACATGGCGCTCCAGGTTGGTTCCTCGCTTGCTTCGCTGATCGCCCTGCCTCTTTGGGGAAGGCACGCCGATCTCGTCGGCAACGTGAGAGTCCTGCGGCTCAGCTCGTTTCTTGCAGCGCTAATCCCGCTGTTTTGGCTTATCTCGCACAACCCCGGCTATCTTCTGCTGGTGCAAATGTTCGCCGGCTTTTCGTGGAGCGGAGTGACGCTTAGCGCCGGCAACTTCATCTACGACGCGGTGACGCCACAAAAGCGGGTGCGTTGCATCGCTTATTTTAATGTCATCAATGGCCTCGCACTTTTTTTGGGTTCCTCCCTCGGCGGCTTTTTTGCGTCACGGATGCCGCCGCTTTTCGGCTATCGCCTGCTTGCTCTATTTGCTTTCTCTTGCTTTTGCCGGGTGTCCTTTTACCTGCTGCTCTCGCGGAGTTTTCGCGAGGTCAGAGCAGCCCACGAGGTTTCCATCCAGGAGCTTTTTTTTAGCGTTGTCGGTATCCGTCCGCTTGTCGGCCCAGCGCGGGACTGACCGTTTACCTCACCACGCTTTTATAGACTTGATAAAGGATCGCTTCTCGAATCACGGAACGGCCTGAGCATCTTTTTCTACAGGCCGTAGAACGCCCTGGAATTGCTCTCGAGAATCTTCTGGGCTTGGGCATTGCTGATCCTGCCCTCATCCACCCAGCCGCGGACTTCGTCCAGCGCGCTCAGGTTGGCGGAGATGTCGGTGTGGCTGTAGTCGGTGCCGATCATCAGGTTATCTTCAGTTCCGAA
>DASXSW010000190.1:0-9463 GCA_036505755.1 Binatia bacterium
TCCTTTTTTGAGCAAACGGAAAGCGCTAAAACGCCGATTTTCTAACGCCTCAAAATCTCTCTTCACTCCGGCTGGATTCCCCATGCAGGTTTATCTAGCACAGATTCGGTAAAATGTCACTATATTTTATGAAGATCAGTAGTTATGCGGCGCGTGGGGACGTTCGCCGATCATGACCATGCCATCTTGGTGCAAGACCACCATCTCGCCGCTGTAGACATCTTGTAAAACCTTGGCAGTGAACACTTCGTTCGGCGGGCCTTCGGCAATCAGCCGGCGATTCAAGCACACAGCCCAGGGCAGATGGGCGGCCACCCAGTTTAAATCATGCGCCGTCAGGACGATGGCAACTCCTTGATGATTAATTTCGTGCAAAAAGTGAATCACGTCGTCGCGCGATCGGATATCGAGTCCCGATGCGGGCTCGTCGAGCAAGATCAATTCGGGATCACCCAACAAAGCCCGTCCGATGAACGCCGCTTGCTGTTGGCCGCCGGAAAGTTCCCGAATATGGCGAGCGCCGAGGCCGTCTAGATTCAACCGCTTCATGATTTCCTGGAGTTTGCGCTTTTCCTTCTCGCCGATGCCACCGAACCACCGACTCTTGACGAAGAACCCCATGGAAATCACTTCCTCGACGGTGATCGGAAAGTTCCAGTCGATGGTTTCCAGTTGCGGCACGTAGCCGATCCGCTCCAGTGCCGAACGTTTTGATTCCCGTCCGCGCAGCAGAACTTTCCCCGTCGTCGTCGATATCGCGCCGAGGATCGTGCGCAGCAAGGTCGTTTTGCCGCCGCCATTGGGTCCGACGATCGCCATAAACTGTCCCGGCCAGATCTTTAACGAAACATTCGTCAGCGCCGGCGTGGCGCCGTAGCTATTGCTGACATTCGCCAGCTCCACGAGCGGGACGCCGGCGAGGCCAGTGTAAGAGCGCTCTTCGATGCCGGGAGGATGGAGACTGTGTGGATCGCCGGGCCGATGGTCGTGCGGATTTGCCATTGGTTAGTTCTTTCTCCGATAGTCGGCGTGCGAACCGGCGACCGGCGCCGGATCGACTTGCTTCAGCGTCTCCGCCGAGCCTCCCAGGGCTCCGAACATGATCGTCATATTTTCTATCATCATGCCGATATAGGAATGCTGCGGATCGCCGGGTTTGCCGGGCAGCTCATCGTCGCGGAGCTTGTCTATATAGCTGCTTTTCCCTTCGCGCGCGATCTGTTCGAGGACGGGGCTCGGAAAAACTTCCGAGCCAAAAACCGCAGGAACTTTTTCCTTGCGAATCTGTTCGATCAGTCGAATCACTTCCTTGGGGCTGGGATCAGCAAAATCCGACGGTTGTACCGCTCCGATCACTTGGAAACCGTAGCGGCGCGCAAAATAGGGCCAGGAGTCGTGGTAGGTGAGCAGGCGTCGGTTGTTCGCGGGAATGGTTTGGATCGCGTCTTTAATCGCTTGATCAAGCGCTTCGAGCTTCGTCATAAATTGTGCGGCATTTTGTTCGTACGCGGATGTGTTTTTCGGGTCGAGGCGAATCAGCTCGTCGCGCACTAGAGTCGCATAGCGCATGGCGTATGCCGGGTTTAACCACAGGTGCGGATTCGGATGCCCCTGCTCCTTGGGAAAACTGAAGTCGTAGATGTACTCGGCTTCGGTTATCGTTTTGTCGCCAAGGGAATAGATGGATGCACCCTGAGGCAAATTTGCCCGCGCGAGCTTTAGCGTTGGGGTTTCCAGATCGAGCCCGTTCAGGATCATCAGTTGCGCGCCGCTCAGTAACCGGCTGTCCGATGGCGCGGGCTCGAACGTATGCGAATTGACTCCCTCGGGAATGATTCCGGAAACATCCGCTTTGTCCGCGACGACGTTTTCCACAATGCTTGTGATCGGCGCAACCGTCGTGACGATTTTTAATCGATGCGCGTCAACAGGATTGCGGCTTTGTTCTTTTCTCTGGCAGCTTAGGCTCAGACAAAGCCACGGCAAAGACAGGAGTAGTATCAACTTCACTCGCATAGTTTGTTAGGCTTTCTTGAACCCGCCAAACACTGAGCGGCTCTCGTCCTGCCAAAAACATTTGACGTCCTTGAAGCCGGCTTCGCGGAGCCACTGCATTTGATCTTCGATCGGCGGGCGGTGCCGGTCAAAGTTTAAAAAACAGCCGCCGGCTTTTACCAAGGGAAAAGCATCTTCGTAAATGCGTTTAATGATTTCCGGTTCGCGAACGTTGTGAATCGCGATCGACGAAACCACCGCTTCGAAGGATCCTTTAAGTTTTTCGCTCCAGCCCGCTCGGGCGAAATCGCAAAGAACGTATTCGAACCGTCCGCTGAGATTTCTCATGCGCTCGGCACCGAGCGTCGCCATCTCCTTAGAGCCGTCCTGACAAACAGCGGTGGCTTTGGGAAACCGGTTCAGGAGAAATTGCGTCAGCGCGCCGTACCCGGCGCCGAGATCTAGAATTCGAATGGGCAGTTGTTTGCTAAAAGGAATGGTGTCGGCGAGCAAAGTAAATGCCGCGTCGCGATCCTTTTCTTTGGGATCTTGACCTTTCGCCCAGCGCGAAACATATTCCGCTGAATCCCAGTCATGGTGATCGTGGCGATGGTGGGAAGTAGAATCCGATGTGCTTGCCATGATTAATCTCCTTGTTTCAATGCGATGTATGATTGCTCATCTTTGCAATCTGAAACGGTAAATGTAGCTGAACTCCGCGGCGACGTTTTGCCCGTCTCGTTGCGCCGGCTCGAAGCGCGACTGCTTCACTGCTTTGAGCGCTTCTTCGTCGAATCCCGCGCCGCTGCTCTTGATGATTTCCGCCCTGGTGACTTTGCCTTCGGCGTCGACTTCGATTCTGAGCGTCACATCGCCTTCCAATCCCATGCGCAGAGCCATCGGCGGGTACGAGGCGCGGACGGTTTGAATCGGTTTCGCCTCGCGGTTGGCGCGAACGAGAGGTATCCGTGCTGGCAAACCAGGCGCGCCGGAGCCGGTCCCGAGGCCGGCGATTGCTGTGCCGGCGCCGTTTCCAGCGTTCCCGGAGCCGGTCGTGATTCCGATATCGCCGCCGCGGTTGTCCACTCCGGATACGCTACCGCCACCTTCGGATGTTGCGCTCTCCAGAGTTGAATTCAGTGGCGTTGACGGCGGCGTTTTGATTTCATCCGCTTTTGTAATCTCGTTCTTAACCGCCGGATGCAGAGGCGGCTCGGCGAAGACCGATTCGCGCTTACGGTTTGCCGGCGGTGGTTTCGGTAGCTCGGTTTTTGTCGCCTCCTCCCTAAGCGGACGAATCGTTTTCTTGTCCTGTATTGGATCCAATAGCGCAATCGAAATTAGATTTTGCTGCGGGAAATGGTTCCGTTGACCGACCACCGTCGACGCCACCACCAGCACCGTGAGATGGATCAGAGTCGACGCAACGAGAGAAGGAGCGAGTGAAAAGTATTTCGTCATCTTGCTACCTTGGGCTTGGCTGTTTCACTGGAGTGCGCAGCAACACCAGGAGGCTCATGGCAAGAAGATAGGAAGTCGAGATTACGGTGAACGCGGGGCCAAAACCGTAATGGGTCATGACGCTGCCGGTGATCAGCGTCCAAAAAGGAATCGATACAAAACCGATAAAATAATAGAGGCTGAATGCGGCATCGAAAAGCTCTTCGCCGACGAGATCGGCAAGCAGCGCCTGCGTCAGCGTCTGGCGCGAAGTGACCGCCGCGCCGTAGATCACCAGATTGACGAAAAGCCCAGCGGAAATATGCTGCTGCCAAGCGAGCCAGAGAGTGCACAGCGCCGACATTAGCAGTGATGCTTGAATCACGAGCTTGCGGTCGAAGCGGTCCGAAATCCAGCCCCACACAAACGGCCCGATCAGACTTCCCACCTGGATAAACGTGAAAAGAAAAGCGCCATAAGTGATGCTGATGTTAAAATCATGGACAAAGTGCGGAATGATGTAGACTTCATTGATGTCTTGGCCGCGGCCCGCGGCGCCGGCCATAAAGACCAACGAGACAAGGACAATATTTTTGTCCTTGAAGCAAGCCTTATAGGCGTCCCAGCCGAGCGGAGTCAGACGTGATTTTTGTTGGTGCGACGACGCCGAGCGCAGCGTGTCGCGAAAGACGAAACAGATGATGCCGATGATTGTCGCGCAAGATCCGACCAGCCAAAAAACGCTGCGCCACCCTATATAGGTCACCATCACCGCGGCCAATAACGGTGCCAACAAACTGCCGACCTGTCCCGCTGTGGAATGAAAAGCCAACGTGCGTCCACGCGCAGCGCCGAAATGACTTGCGAGCATGCTTGATCCGACCGGGTGTTGCGGGCTGGAGCCGATGCCGCCGATCAAGCGCGCGGTAAAAAAATGATTGAAGTTGGACGCGAAGCCCGCGGCGGCGACGGATAGTCCGAGCACGCAGTTACCGACGCCGAGAATCACGCCACGGCGAACGTAGGGAACCACGAAGCCGTAGGCAGCCTGAAAGACGCTGCCCAACGTATTATAAACCGCGGCGAGTGAGGCAATGGCGATGTAGCTCATGCCCAATTCCGTCATCATCGCCGGGTAAATCACGCCGAGCATGGCGGATTGAAAATGGTTGATGAAGTGGGCGCTGCAAACGATTGAAAAAATTGCCATACGTTTGGCGGACGCTTCGCTGATTATCGACTCTACCATAGGTGCACCGTGACTCCTGCTTTCACCGTAAAAGGATCGCCTGGCGTGAAATGCGAATCGAGTACTCCTGCCGCAGGCTCGTCGGGGAGTCGCGACACGAAAACATGCTCGGCGGAGCGCCATTTCTTGTTTGCCAGATTCTGCAGTTGAATAAAGAACTCGTAGCGCTTCCAGACATATTTTAGGAAGAGATCAAAAACCGTCGAAGTCGGCGTCAGAATGCTGCCGTCTGCGGTGCCGTATCGCCGGCCGATGTGGCGCATTTGCAATCGCGCCTGGAGGCCAGAGTCGTGGCGCGCGGTTAGGCCGGTGAAGGCAAGAAATCGGGGTGCCAACGGAACTTGGTTGCCGTTGAGAAACCTTGCCCAGGTATACGAGAGATCGAGATCATAGGATAACCAGGACAAGATAGCGTAGCGAAATTCACTTTCGATGCCGTGACGACGGCTCGGCCCGGCAGGCTCGAAGGTGCCTTCGTCACCGACGAAGACCAGTTCACTTTCAAGATACGACCGCCAATAAGAGAGCGTCACGTCCAAGCGGTCAAAGAAGCGCGAGCGAGCGCCAAGCTCGCCGCTCCAATAGCGCGGAATTTTTTTGTCTTTGTCCTGCACGAAGACGCGAGCATCGTTGCTGTGAAAGCCGCCGCCAAAGTTGACAAATAGATTTGTGGATTTGGCGATGTTGCTGTCGTTAAAAGGTGTAAAGATGAAATTGAGCTTGGGATTTACAATCGATGCGGAGCCGTCCCCGGATATCGGGTTGGTAACGGTGGCTGGATCGCTAAGCTGATCGACGTTGTACCAGAAGTTATCCAGCCTGACGCCGAGTTGGGTGCGCAACCAATTGGTGGCTTTAATCTCTTGCTGAGCGAACCATGCTAAGTTTGTTTGGCGCACCAAATTGTTGCTTTCGGTGTCGAGACGCCGTCGATCCTTCTGGTGGAATAGGCCTACGCGAATGTGATCGAATCGGCTCTGAAACCCTACGAAGGATTCCATTGGCAAGCCCCAGAGATTGTAATTGCGCCGATAGTTGACGTTGTTGCCGACTAGAAAGCGCTTGTCGTTCTGTTCGATGCCGTCGCCATTGACGGGATCGTTAAGAAAGAAAGTAAAGTTGGACCAGAGTTGTAATTTGTACCATGAAGTCCAGGTCTGGGCGGTAAACGACTGAGTCGCGTCAACGTAGTTGTAGATTAAAGTCAGATTCTGCCGTTCCGATTTTCCTCCCTCGCTCGGATCCACCGAACCGAAACGTCCGAGGCTCCGGTCTCTGACTGCTCGCGCTGGGATCTCCCCCGAGGCATCCCAGTTGGTTTTGAAGAAGGTACCCAGAAAAGTCAGGTTGTTCGAGGCCGTGGAAAAAAGATTCAGTTTGGTGAGCAGGTTGTAACGAATATAGTTGTTAGGGTTCTTAAACGGACCATCGTTGTAATAGACTTCACCGGCAACATAAGGATTGAGAAATGTTCCTTCTGGCGGCGAAAAGATAGCCATGTAGCGTTGGGTGTTGTAGCTGCCTCCCATTAGGGCAAGAGTAGAGTCTTTATCTCTCTGTTTGGTGATGATGTTCATCGCGCCGGAGGTGGCGAAGTCGCCCAGCTGAGCGAAGTAGGAACCTTTGTAAATTTCCACCTTTTCGATCGTTTCGGGAATCAACCAATGTAGGTCGGCATAGCCCTGACCGTGGGCGTGACTAACCATGTTGACCGGAATGCCATCGATAAAAACCGCGAAATCGGTGCCGTGATCGGAGTCGAAGCCGCGGAAAAGAATCTGGTCAGCTTTGCCTCCGCCATGGTGCTGGCCGATAATCAATCCTGGTGTTAAACGCAAAACATCGCTCGGGGTGTTCGACGGCCGCAGCTCCAAGTCTCTCTGCCACCTGGTCTGCTCCGTTGCTGCGGAGGTAGGTTGTTCGCCCCACACGTAGACTTCGACCGGCTGAGACGAGTTCGCGGGCTTGTCTTGGGCGTGAGGGGGTGTTGCACGGATGCAAAAGAGGAGTGCCGAAGTTAATGCGACGATGCGATGTAGAATCATGCGGTGAGAACTCGAATAGTACAAATTAAAAATTCGTGTTACAGTTTAGAAAAAAAATTTAGTTCTTAATTTCAGTCGTCGTCGTAATCAGCCTGCCGTTTTGCACGCCCTTGGTCGCGATCAGCTTCCCCGCAACCTCGTGCACTTTGTCCGCGCCACCGCGCACGACGATGACTTCCAAGCAGTTATGAGCGTCTAGATGAATGTGCAGGCTCGCGTTCACAATCACGCTGGCCTTGTGCTGCATGTCGGCGAGAACATCGCTCAGGTGATGGGTGCGGTGATCATATAAAAGGCTGATCACGCCAACAACTTCCTCGTTTCCCTTGCCGACTTTCTTTTGGATTAGATGATCGCGAATCAGATCGCGAATCGCCTCGGAGCGATTCTCATAGCCGAGCCCTTCGATGCTTTTGTCGAAGGCGTCAAGCAGATCATCTTCCAAAGAAACGCCGAATCGAGATAGGTGATGCATTCTGACTCCAGTTCGGTGTATCACGAATTAAAAATTCGTGTCAACTCGGGGACGTCTTTCAAGCCGTGGGCCATGGTTGGAAGCGCTTGACGCGTGTGGTAGTTCTGCATTTTGAGTGCTTCACCGTAACGTCATACCCGGAGCAATTCTTCTTGCCATCGTCCTACTTGCCGGCTGTGGGCGAAACGAGCGGATGGATTCTCTTTACGCCCAACGCTGCCTTAACTGCCACGGAGCGAGCGGTCGCGGCGACGGTTCCTTGGCGGTATCGTTACCCGTTCTCCCGCCAGATTTTCGCGATACGGTGCAGCGCAAGAGCAATAATCAAATCAGAAGAATTATTGCCGAGGGTCGGGGGACGATGCCCGCTTTCGAGCCGGCGCTACGCCCATCCGAAATCAATGATTTGCTGCAGATGGTGCGTTTTCTCAGCCGCGAAGGACGAGATCTAGCCTGGTGGGAGAGATTCGACACTCTGGTCGTCGCCCATTGCAGCGTGCCATGGGAAGCGGTGCTCGGCTACGACGACGAACCACCGGACGAGCAAAAACCGGCAGTTCGCAGAGCTCGGTCAAATCCTTATTAATTTCCGCAGTGGCGCAGCGGAGATTCGCCCTGGGGCGCGGCGCTCGCCGCAGCAGCAACCAGTTTGCCACGGAAATGGCTAGAATCGTATAAGGCGTTCGCTATTTCCAGGTCATCGCACAGCGTCTAAACAAATGTTTGGACGGAGTTGCTATCCTGCCAATTTGTCGAGACTTTCAATGAGGCCGTAGCTTGTAGATGCGCCTTGACAAGATGTCATGTTAAAACTAAACTCATACATGAAGTTTTTTGGTGCCTCCAAACATGCCGCCCGACAATGTCGAACAAATCGAAGCAACGATCAATCGGCTCATAGAAAAGCACGAGCGCATGAAAAGAGACAAGGAAGCGATTGAAAAGAAGCTCCAACAAAGAGAAAGTGAGTGGCACCATTTGAAAGGCCAATTACGCCAGTACGAACGTGAGCGCATCGAGCTGAGAGAAAAATTGGACAAAATCATCGGCCAGTTTGCCGGTTTGAATCTTGCCGATTAGAGCGCGGAAAAAAGTTGATGAAAAAAGCATTAGACGTCGAGATCCTGGGGCAGAAACTTACGATTAGCAGCGATGCCGAAGAGAGCTATATGCTCAAAGTCGCTGGCTACGTCGATGGAAAAATGCAAGAACTTATGCGCTCCTCTAAGTCAGTGGCGAAATCGAATGTAGCGATGCTGGCTGCGCTGAATATCGCAGACGAATACTATCGATTGAAAGACACTCACGAAGCGATTTTGAATAGATTGGACCAATTGTCCAAGAAACTATCGATGACATTGACTGAGGAGGGTTAGAACCTTTTTTAGGGCAAGTCATTTTCGCTGTTTTGGAAATAGCGAGGGCCTTAATTTAGGCGGCGCGGAAAGATGAGGGAGTGGGGAAAAAAGATAACGATGGATCTGATCCGTTGGGTTTTATTACTCTTCGATTCACTTACAATGCGGCAGCCCCGTACGGAAAATCCTGACATTCGATTAGGTAAACCGTTGGCTTTGGCAATGGCAATGCCCGCCCGAATTCGTTGCGGCGGACAATCGTGCAGGGGGCCGACTTCTCTGAATCGCCGATCTGATCTCTAATCGAACCTTCCCCGCAAAAAATCTCTCACATCTCTCCTAGCCGCTCCTTTAAGAAATGATCGGAGCCGTTATGGAAGAGAACAGAGACGTGTTGCGCGGAGCGGCGATATCTCAGCGCAACTCGCTTTCTCGGGCAAACTGCCAATCTTGGAGCCGCGCGATCCAGGCGAAAGCGCTTAAGCTCCCGCAGTATCTCGCCGCTCGCTCCGTAGCTCTCTACAGTCCGGTACAAAACGAAGTGGAGACGGAAGCGATTCTAGAAGACGCGCTCGGAGTCAGAAAGCAAGTTTTTTTTCCCAAGCTACATCGGCGCGATGGGCCTGAATTCGTTCTGGTAATTTCTAAACGTGACCTGGTCGCGGGCCGGTTCGGCATAGCCGAACCCGCGGGCACAAATGTCTTGTCACTGGAAGACTGCGACAACTTAGCGGTCTTCATACCCGGTCTGCTCTTCGATCGTCAGGGACATCGCCTGGGGCGAGGGGGTGGTTGGTACGATCGCGCGCTGGCTCAGTTGGGCAACCGGGGGTTTTTCATTGGTTTGGCCTATGAAATTCAAGTCGTCGATAGTTTACCGGCGGCATCGTGGGATCAGGGA
>DASXSW010000191.1:0-31744 GCA_036505755.1 Binatia bacterium
CGCGGATGGTGTAAGAAGGAATATTCACCTTTTTGCCATTGACGTGGATATGGCCATGCCGTACCAACGATCTCGCTTCGGCGCGCGAACTGGCAAAGCCGAGGCGATAGGCAACGCTGTCGAGCCGGCGCTCGAGCAGGATTAACAGGGTCTCGCCGGTGATGCCTTTGGTACGTGCCGCTTCGGCAAACGTGCGGCGAAATTGCTTTTCCAGCAAGCCATAGATTCGTTTCACCTTTTGTTTCTCGCGCAGCTGAATGCTGTACTCAGAGAACTTTGGCCTGCCTTGGCCGTGTTGTCCGGGCGGATAGTTGCGCCGCTCAATGGCGCATTTGTCGGTATAGCAGCGCTCGCCCTTGAGAAAGAGCTTTAAATTTTCGCGCCTGCAGAGCCGGCACACAGATTCCGTGTATCTAGCCAATCGCTTTTCCTCCTCTAGCTATCAAACGCGTCTTCGTTTCGGTGGACGACAGCCATTATGCGGAATCGGCGTAACGTCTTTGATCAGGCTGATATTGATGCCCGCAGACTGTAGCGCTCGCAGCGCCGACTCACGCCCGGCTCCCGGTCCCCGGACAAATATCTGCACGGTTCGTAGTCCATGATCCATAGCTTTTTTTGCCGCGCTATCGGCCGCTTGCTGGGCGGCGAACGGCGTTCCTTTGCGCGACCCCTTAAATCCCATCGCTCCAGCGCTGGACCAGGAAATAACGTTGCCCTGGTAATCGGTGATCGTGACAATCGTGTTGTTGAAAGTCGAGTGAATATGAACCACACCTTCGGCGATGTTCTTCCGTCCGCGTTTTTTGCGCGCGGCGCGCTCGCCGGCCTTTTGTTCCACCTGTCCTTCAGCGTTTTGTTTTTCGTCCGTGGCGTCTGCCATGATCTTCTCCTGTTAGCCCTTTGAGGGTGCCGGTTTCTTGCCCGCAACGGTTTTGCGCGGTCCCTTGCGAGTGCGCGCGTTGGTATGGGTGCGCTGGCCGCGAACCGGGAGATTCTTGCGGTGACGCAGCCCACGGTAGGATCCCATATCGAGATGTCGCTTGATATTTCCCGTCACCTCTCGCCGAAGATCGCCTTCCACCTTAAGGCCCTGGTCGATCACTTGGCGAATTTTAACGACGTCATCATCGGTCAAGTCGTCGCTCTTAAGATCCAGCGAAATGCCGGCTTGCTGCAAAATACTGCGCGAAGAACTGCGCCCGATACCGTAAATATACGTGAGCGCAACTTCCATCCTTTTGCTCCTCGGCAAATCCACACCCGCGATACGTGCCATAGGCTCACTCCTTTTGAAGTTTCAAAACGAAAATTCCCTTTTCCGGTTGGCCTGAACCCTTGAACTTTTTAAAGCTTGAACCATTAATCAGCCTTGCCGTTGTTTGTGCTTGGTGTTCTCGCACAACACCCGCACCACGCCCTTGCGGCGAATTACTTTGCACTTGTTGCAGATCTTCTTGACCGAAGCTCTTACCTTCACGACTGCTCCTGTTTTTAGCGCTCCCGGAAGATGATGCGTCCCCTTGCCAAGTCATAGGGGGACAGCTCGATCTTCACCTTGTCCCCCGGCAATATCTTGATGTAGTGCATGCGCATTTTGCCCGAGATATGGGCGAGCACTTTATGTCCGTTCTCCAATTTCACGCGAAACATCGCGTTGGGCAGCGTCTCCAGCACCGTACCGGTGACCTCGATAGCGTCTTCTTTTGGCATAGGAAACTCTGCCGAATAGGCTGTCAACTTTTACAGTTGACTGAGTATATACGGCCCGTTTTGGGTGATTGCCACGGAATGCTCGAAATGGGCCGCCAAGCTACCATCTTTCGTCACCGCCGTCCAACCATCTCCCTTAATTTCAACCTCGTAACTTCCGGCGTTCACCATCGGTTCGATCGCCAGGACCATACCCTCCTTTAAACGCAACCCCCGATCGGGTTCACCGTAGTTCGGCACCGGCGGTTCTTCGTGCAGCTTTTTGCCGATACCATGCCCGACGAAAGCGCGAACCACCGAGAAACCAGCGCTCTCGGCGAGCCGTTGTACTACGGAACCCAGATCGCCCAGCCGCTTGCCGTCGTAGAGCTGCTCGATGCCCTTATACAGCGACTGCTCGGTGACATCCATTAAACGCTGGGCTTCTTCATTGACCCGACCCACGCCTACGGTAATCGCTGAGTCGCCATAGTAACCTTCGTAGATGACGCCGTAGTCGAGGCCGATGATGTCGCCTTCGCGCAGCGCGCGCTTCGATGGAATGCCATGAACGATCTCATCGTTTATCGAGGCGCATAGACAGCAGGGATAAATCCTCCCCGCTACGTTATAACCTTTGAACGCCGGTATTGCATGCTTCTTTAACGTCAGCTCCTCGGCAAGCGCATCCAATTCCAGAGTCGTGACACCGGGCGCGACACGCTCTCTAAGCTCTTTGAGAACCTCCGCAACGATGACGTTCGCGCGTCTCATGATCTCAATTTCTCGAGCCGACTTGAGCAAAATCACGCCACCACATCTCCTAAGGCCTTAGTCACTCGGGCGCGAATGTCATTGACCTCGCCGACGCCATCGATTTCCCTCAGCAATCCCCGGTCGCGATAATAATCGGCCAGAGGGGCGGTTTGTTTCTCGTAGACCTTGAGGCGATTGGCGATCGTCTCCTCCCGGTCATCCTCGCGCTGGTAAAGTTCTCCGCCACAGCGATCACAGACGCCGGCTTTTCTCGGCGGATTGAAAACCAAGTGACAGAGAGCACCGCAGCTTCTACAGGTGCGACGACCGGCCAGCCTCTGAATAATAATGCTCTCCGGCACTTGAACCGATAACACACGATTTAAGCTGAGCCCCCTGGTTTTGAGAATCGCATCGAGACTCTCCGCCTGAGGGATCGTCCTCGGGAAGCCGTCGAGGATAAATCCCTTTTCACAGTCCGGCTCTTTCAACCGCTCGGCGACTAAATTGACGATCACATCGTCGGGCACCAAGGCGCCGCGATTGATATATTCTGCAGCCCGCTTGCCCAGCGGAGTCTGCTGCGCCACCGCTTTACGGAGAATATCACCGGTCGAAATCTGACAAGCGGCAAATTCATCCTGCAACAGTTTTGCTTGGGTTCCCTTACCGGCACCGGGGGGACCCAGCAATACGATGCGCGCCCCGCTGGCCATTACCTCTTAGCCCCTTCTGCCACGGAGCCGCCCCCGCTTCATAAACCCTTCATAGTTGCGGGTAATCAGATGGGTTTCCATCTGCGCGACGGTATCCAACGCGACGCCGACGACGATCAGAAGCGCCGTACCGCCGAAATAAAAGGGGACGTTCAATTGCCGCACCAAAATCGTCGGCAAAAGCGAAACGATGCAAAGATAAATCGCTCCGCTCAAGGTAATTCGAGACAGCACCCGCTCGATAAACTCAGCGGTTTTTTGACCGGGCCGAATGCCCGGAATGTAGCCGCCGGCCTTTTTCATATTCTCCGCGACGTCGCTCGGGTTGAACACCACCGCGGTATAAAAGAATGCGAAGAAAATAATTAATATGACGTAAACCAAGTCGTGCAACCAAGTGCCGGGCGCCAGTGCGCCGGAAACCATTTGCACCCAGGGATGATTGGCAAATTGCGCCAGCGTCGCTGGAAAAATCAAGATCGAAGACGCAAAGATCGGCGGTATCACATTCGCCGTATTGATCTTTAGCGGCAGGTGCGAGCTCATACCGCCGTACATTTTGCGCCCGACCACGCGCTTGGCGTATTGCACGGGAATGCGCCGTTGGCCACGTTCGACGAATATAATTGCGCCGACGACTAAAACGCTCAGGACGAGGATCACCAAGGCAACCAGAGGTCCCAACTCGCCTTCGCGCATGAATGTTAATGTCGTCGAAATCGCCGACGGCAGGCGCGCCACGATTCCGGCGAAAATGATCAAAGAGATGCCGTTGCCAATACCGCGCTCGGTAATCTGCTCGCCGAGCCACATGATAAAGGCAGTCCCCGATGTCAACGTGATCACGGTCATAAAACGGAATCCCCAGCCCGGAGTCAAAACCAAACTATGCCCGCCGGGCCCCTGGGTACCTTCCAGGCCGACGCTAATCATGATGCCTTGAATGATCGACAGCACTACGGTGCCGTAACGAGTATATTGAGTGATCTTACGCCGGCCGATTTCCCCTTCCTTCGACAACCTTTCGAGATAGGGGAACACCACCGTCAGCAGCTGCAGAATAATCGACGCGCTGATATACGGCATGATGCCCAGGGAAAACACCGAGAACTGCTCCAAGGCACCGCCGGAAAACAGATTCAGAAATCCAAATAGCGTATTCTTTTGCTGTTCGAAAAAGGCCGCCATCGCCAAGCGGTCGATGCCCGGCGTCGGCACATGTACGCCGAGGCGGTACACCGCCAACATCGCCAGCGTGAAGAGCAGCCGGCGGCGAAGCTCCGGAATACGCGACGCGTTTTGGAAACCGCTAAGCATGACGCGCGATCAGCTCCGCCTTGCCGCCGGCACCTTCGATCTTCTCTTTCGCCTTGGCGGAAAATCCATGGGCCTTGACTGTTAAAGCTTTCGATAACATACCATCGCCGAGAATTTTGATCCTGCGGTTCTTACCCGTTACCAATCCGTGCTCGCTCAAGCTTTCGGGCGTCACCTCGCTGCCCGCGGCAAACAATTCGAGCTGGCCGAGATTGACTGCCGACATTTCAACGCGAAACGGATTATGAAAACCCCGTTTGGGCAAGCGACGCTGTAACGGCATCTGACCGCCTTCGAATCCCGGCTGGACATTACCGCCGGAGCGCGCGCCCTGTCCTTTGTGACCGCGACAGGAAGTCTTGCCATGACCAGAGCCATCACCGCGTCCGACGCGTTTGCGCTTCTTGCTCGAACCGGCTGCGGGTTTCAGTTCATCGAGTCTCATGATTAACGAATCTCCGCGAGGGCTTTGCCGCGCCGATCAGCGATGTCCTCCGGCGCGCGCAGATCGCTGAGCGCTGCAATTGTCGCTTTGACCATATTATGGGGATTGTTGGAACCGATACATTTGGTCAAAACGTTTTGAATACCGGACGCTTCCACCACCGCGCGCACACCTCCACCGGCAATGACCCCGGTTCCATCCGACGCCGGTTTGAGAATCACATAACCCGCGCCGAAGTGGCCGATGACTTCGAACGGAATGGTGCCGTCCATGACCGGCACTCGAATCAAGCTTTTTTTGGCCTGCTCTAAGCCTTTACGGATCGCCTCCGGAACTTCCTTGGCTTTGCCCATCCCATAACCGACCAGGGAACGGTTGTCACCGACAACCACCAGGGCGCTGAAGCTGAACCGCCGGCCACCCTTGACGACTTTGGCCACCCGGCTAATGTGCACCACTTTTTCCTTCAACTCTAATCCTTGCGGATCAATCCGTTCCAAAGCAACCTCTCGTTCACTGACTTTGTCAGAATTCCAATCCACCTTCGCGGGCACCGTCCGCCACCGCCTTGACACGACCGTGGTAGAGAAATCCGTTTCGATCAAAAACAACGCGGGTTATATTTTTTTCTTTGCAAATTTTCGCCAGAGCTAACCCGACCTGTTTTGCGCCATCGACGCTATTACGCTTCTTCACTCCGGTCAGATCGTCGGATAAAGTCGATACGGCGGCGAGAGTCTTTCCCTGATCGTCGGATATCACCTGCGCATATATATGTTTGTTGCTGCGAAATACGCAAACCCGCGGCAGCGCCTCGGTACCGATGATCTTTTTGCGCACGCGCGCCCTCCGGCGCAGCCTTGCGCTGTCTTCCCGTTTATTCGCCATCTGTCATTCCCAACGCTCTACTTGCCGCTCGCCGAGCCGACGGCCTTGCCCGCTTTACGCTTGATGAACTCTTCGCGATACTTGATGCCCTTGCCTTTGTAGGGCTCCGGCAGCCGCAGCCCACGAATTTTTGCCGCTGTCTCGCCAAGCAATTGGCGATCGGCACCGCTGAGGGTGATAATAACCTGCCGCTCAACTGAAGCCGTCACCCCCTGTGGCAGTGGAAAAATCACGGGATGAGAATAGCCCAAGGTCATGTGGATTTCTTGACCTTTGACTTCGGCGCGATAACCGACGCCATTGATATCCAGCACGCGGGTAAATCCCTGGCTAACCCCTTGTGCCATGTTCGCGATCAGCTTACGCGTGAGCCCGTGCAGCGCGCGGCTCTTTCGATCCTCCGCCCGGCGCTCGACGCGCACGACGTCACCCTCGACGTTCACATTGACACCCGCAGGCACGATCGTGTGAAGTTTTCCTTTCGGTCCCTCCACGCGAACTGCATTGGTGTCCACTGCGACCTTGACGCCTGCAGGGATGGTTACCGGCAGCTTTCCGATACGTGACACCTCACACCTCGATTCCGCCTACCAGACTGAGCAGATCAATTCGCCGCCGACTTTCGCTCTTTGGGCCTCGCGGTCGACCAAAATCCCTCTGGGCGTCGACAAAACGTTAATGCCGAGGCCTTTACGCACGGGATTCACCTCATTGGCGCCAACGTAGACCCGGCGCCCAGGAGTGCTGACGCGCTTGAGCCCCGAAATAATCGGCTGGTTCTCCCGGTCGAACTTGAGCTGGATGACGATTTCGTCGCCCCCGCCGACGGCGGCTTTTACTTTCTTTTGTTCTTTCAGATATCCTTCGTCAATTAAAATCTTAACGACATTTTCTTTGAGTCGCGACCAGGGCACAGCGACTTTCTGATGCCGCGCGCGCGACGCATTGCGAATGCGAGTGAGCATATCGGCGATTGGATCGGTCATTGCCATGATTCTCTCCGCAGCCTACCAGCTGGCCTTAATCAGTCCGGGGATATGCCCCTTGCGCGCATGATCGCGCAGACAGAGCCGGCACATGCGAAAACGTCGATAAAAAGCCCGCGCTCGGCCGCAAAGCGGGCAGCGATTGTATTCGCGGACTTTGAACTTATTGGGCCTCTCAGCTTTGATCCGAAGACATGTCTTGGCCAATGCTATTCTCCCCCTACGACTGGCTGTGCGAACGGCATGCCCATCAATCTGAGCAGCGATCGACCTTCCTGATCGGTTTTCGCCGTGGTCGTGATCGTAATCGTCATCCCTCGAGCCTTTTCGACCTTGTCGGCCTGAATTTCAGGAAAAATGACCTGTTCGCGCAGCCCCAGTGAGTAGTTTCCCCGGCCATCGAATGAGCGGTCGGGAACTCCCTTGAAATCACGCACGCGCGGCAGCGCCACATGAATTAAGCGATCCAAGAATTCATACATGCGCTCGCGCCGTAAAGTGACCATGCAGCCGATCGGCACACCTTCGCGCAACTTGAAATTGGCAATAGCCTTTTTCGCACGGGTAACCACGGGCTTTTGGCCGGCGATGGCAGTGATCTCGGCCACCGCGCTATCAATGACCTTAATATTCTGCGTGGCCTCGCCCAAACCGACGTTCAATGTGATTTTCTCGAGCCGCGGCACCTGCATAGTGTTCTTGTAACCGAACTCCTTCATCATGGCCGGTACCACATCGCTCTGATACTTCGTTTTCAAACGTGCCATGGTTACTTCACTAATCCAAGGCTTCTTGGCAGCGGCGACAGATGCGAATCTTCTTGCCATCCGCCAGAATTTTTCGGCCAATCCGCACCGGCGCATTACACTTGTCGCACATAATCATGATATTGGAAGCATCCACCGAAGCTTCCTTCTCGACGATCCCGCCGGGCTGCTGCGGGCCGCGCGGCTTGGTATGCCGTTTGACAATATTGATCCTCTCGATAATAACCGCGTCTTCATCCGGCAGGACCCGGAGCACCTTGCCGGTTTTACCCCGTTCCTTGCCGGCGATCACCATCACGCTGTCGTTTTTACGAATCTCCACGAGCCACTGCTCCTCGGTTCCGACTAGAGCACTTCCGGCGCGAGCGAAATAATTTTCATGAACTTCTTTGCTCTGAGCTCGCGCGCCACGGGTCCAAATATGCGGGTTCCGATCGGTTCCTTTTGATTGTCGATTAATACCGCAGAATTATTATCGAAGCGGATGTAGGTGCCGTCGGGACGTCCTAATTCTTTGGCCGTGCGCACGACTACCGCTTTCATCACGTCGCCCTTCTTGACCTTGGCATTGGGGATCGCTTCCTTTACCGAGACCACGATGATATCGCCAATCGAGGCGTATTTGCGTTTGCTGCCGCCTAACACTTTGATGCACTGCACCCGGCGCGCTCCGGAATTATCCGCAACATCTAATGTCGTTCGCATTTGGATCATGAATCAACCTTGTCAGTTCCGCATAAACCCTAAGCGTCGGCCGTTTTGAGTTCTTCTGTCGCTGCCTGAGCGCGCTCGAGGATTTTACTCACACGCCAGCGCTTATCCCGGCTGAGCGGCCGGCATTCAACGATGAGCACGCGATCGCCGACATGGCATTGGTTCTGCTCATCGTGCGCCTTCAATTTTGTGCGGCGTCGCAGAATTTTTTTATACTTCGGGTGCATCACCGTCCGTTCAACGGTAACCACGACGGTCTTCTGCATCCGGTCGCTCACCACCACACCACTACGCTCTTTTATTAAACCGCGGGTACTCATGCGCGGCCTCTCTGCCCTTGAAGTGATTTCTCCCTTAGAATCGTTTCAATGCGGGCCAAGTCCCGTTTGCTTTCCTTTAACTTCATCGGGTTTTCCAATCGGCTGGTGGCGCGTTTGAGTTTTAAGTGACAGATCTCCTCACGCAACGACGCGCGTCTCTGGACAAGGTCATCGGCGCTCAGGTCGCGCAGTTCTTTAGCTTCCATGGGCTGCCCCCCTACGCTCCACTGTAATCGTTGGGATCGAAAGCTTGTGCGCTGCCAGACGAAAGGCCTCCTTGGCCAGCGGTCCGTCGACGCCTTCCATCTCGAACAAAATCCGTCCCGGCTGAACCACGGCGACCCACATTTCAGGCGCGCCCTTGCCCTTTCCCATGCGGGTTTCAAGCGGCTTTTTAGTCAGCGGCTTGTCGGGGAATATGCGGATCCAGACCTTGCCGCCGCGTTTTAGATAGCGCGTCAGCGCAACACGCGCCGCCTCGATCTCCCGCGCGCTCATCCACCCTCGGGCGACCGCCTTAAGACCATACTCTCCGAATGCGAGGGTCGAACCTCGGTGCGCCGTGCCACGACGCCGTCCCTTTTGTAGCTTACGATATTTTACTTTTTTCGGTTCTAACATTTGGGCTCAATGATCTGCGAAAATTGTCAGCCGCCCAGCATCGCCTTTTGCTGCTCTTCTTCCTCGGTCAAGACTTCGCCTCTAAAAATCCACACCTTGACGCCAATCACGCCGTAGGTGGTGCGTGCTTCGGCGAAACCGTAACTGATATCCGCACGCAGCGTGTGCAAAGGCACCCGCCCTTCGCGATACCATTCCGTGCGCGCAATCTCGGACCCGCCCAACCGGCCGGCGCATTGAATCTTTACGCCCTGAGCTCCCATGCGCATCGCCCGCGAGACGCTTTCTTTCATGGCGCGGCGAAAGGCCACGCGCCGCTCGAGCTGCAAGGCCACATTTTCTGAAGCTAGCTGGCCGTCGAGATCCGGTCTTCTGACTTCGTGAATGTTAATGTAGCTCTCTCGATTGGTTAGCTTGGTGATTTCTTCTTTGAGTTTTTCGATTTCCGCACCTTTTTTACCGATGACGATTCCGGGCCGCGCGGTGTGAATATTAATCTTGGCTTTATTGGCCGCTCGTTCGATCTCGATTCGCGAAATGCCAGCGTGATAGAGCCGGCTCTTGAGAAATTTCTTGACGCGAAAATCTTCGTGAAGAAGCTTGGGGTAATCATGGCGTGCAAACCATTTCGAGTCCCAAGTCTCGATCACGCCAAGACGAAAAACTTTTGGATGTGTTTTCTGACCCATCGGGGCTTAACTCCTCTCAACAGCTTCATCGACAACAATGGTGACGTGACTGAGGCGTTTGCGCACGCGGGTGGCCCGCCCTTGAGCGCGGGACGTGAAGCGCTTCCACATGCCCGCTTCGTCTACCATGGCTCGCTTGATGATTAAACGATCGACATCGACACTCTGCGTGTTTTCGGCATTCGCCACCGCCGTACGCACGGTCTTGGCAACGATCCCCGCGGAGCGCTTGGGAATGAACTTGAGAATGTTCAGCGCCTCCTCGACACCCTTGCCGCGAATCTGGTCGACCACGAGGCGAACTTTTCGCGGTGAGACTCGGATAAATTTCGTGATCGCGTATGTTTCCATAATCAACTGCCCAGCCATTTGAACCTACGCCGGTGACGCTGTCAAAACTCCCGTCAATTTAAAATGGCCGGTCTCGCTCACGGCTTTGCGGCCGGCGCCGGCGCGGTGCCTGGCGCTGCTGCTCCCGGCCTCGGCACCGCTGTCGGCGGCGGCGCGCCTATGGTTTCTTTCGCTTCTGCTTTTCGGTCGCCGGAATGCGCGTAGAAAGTCCGCGTCGGAGCAAATTCGCCGAGCTTATGGCCGACCATGTTTTCGCTGACGAAAACGGGAATAAATTTTCTACCGTTATGCACGCCGATCGTGTAGCCGACCATCTCCGGGGTCACTGTGGAGCGCCGGGACCACGTGCGAATGACTTGCCTTTGCCGCGATTCGCCCATCGCGCTAACTTTCTTCAACAGATGCGGATCGACAAAGGGCCCCTTTCTGACCGAACGCGCCATCGCTACCTACCCTTTCTCCGCTGCACGATATATTTGTCGGAAGATTGGTGCTTTCTCGTCTTGTACCCTTTCGTCGGCTTGCCCCACGGCGTCATCGGATGATTTCCCTTCGAACGTCCTTCGCCGCCGCCGTGCGGATGATCCACCGGATTTTTCGCAATGCCGCGAGTCGTCGGCCGAAAACCCAACCAGCGCATTCTGCCTGCTTTGCCCCAAGAGACATTCTCTTGGTCGGCATTGCCGACTTGGCCCACCGTCGCGCGGCACTCGGCAAGCACATAACGCAATTCGCCGGAAGGAAGTTTCAGTAACGCATAATTGCCTTCCTTCGCCATCAGCTGGGCGCCTAACCCGGCGCCGCGAACCAACTGTCCGCCTTTGCCAATCTTAAGCTCTATATTGTGTACCACGGTACCGACGGGGATGAATTTGAGTGGCAAGGAATTGCCCGGTTGGATATCGACGTTGTTATCGCCAGAGACCACCGAACCACCAACTCGCAAGCGCTCCGGCGCCAAAATGTAACGCCGCTCGCCGTCAGCGTAACAGACGAGCGCGATACGCGCCGAACGATTGGGATCGTATTCGATCGCTTCAACTCTTGCCGGCACATTATGCTTATCGCGCTTAAAATCGATCAAGCGATACAATCGCTTGTGGCCACCGCCGCGATGGTCCGCCGTAACGCGACCGGTATTGTTGCGCCCGCCGCTATGGTTAAGCCGCCGGCGCAAGCCTTTTTCCGGCCTCGTCTTGGTGATTTCGTCGAAGGTCAGCCCGGTGCGAAAGCGTATTCCTGCGGAGGTGGGCTGGTAAGTTTTAATAGCCATTGATTTTCTCTTTTTGTCGCTTTAAGCCCCGCCGAAAAAGTCGATTTTATCCCCGTCTCTCAGGGTCACGTAAGCTTTCTTCCAATCCGAACGTCGTCCCGTGTTTCTGCCAATCCGGCGGACCTTGCCGAGATAACGGGCCATGTGCACTTGTACGACCTTTACCTTGAAGAGCGTTTCAACCGCTTGCTTGACTTCGATCTTGTTCGCGTCCGGCCGCACCTTGAATAAAACCTGATTCGCGCTCTCGGTTAGATGGGTTCCCTTCTCCGAGATCAAGGGCGCTTGGATAACATCTTGAGGGTTCTTCATGCCGCCAACCTTTCCTCCAGCAGTTTAAGCGCCCCCTCAGTTAGAATCAGATGCTCGTAGCGCAACAGATCGTAGACGTTCAAGCCTTCGACGCGCAACACTTTGACCTTGGGGAGATTGCGCGCGGAACGCTCGATTTTGACGTCGGACTTGGGGATCACCAGTAGAGCGCTGTCGACTTTTAGTTCGGCCAATGCTCTGACCATAAGCTTCGTCTTAACTTCGTCGAGCTCAAACTTATCTACGATGATGATCTTGCGATCGCGGTTTTTGAGACTGAGCGCGGACAGCAAAGCCTCACGCCGAGCCGTGCGCGGCATACGATAAGAATAATCCCGCGGCTGGGGACCGAATGTGGTGCCGCCGCCGACCCAGATCGGTGAGCGAATGCTGCCGGCACGCGCTCGTCCCGTGCCTTTTTGGCGCCATGGTTTTTTGCCGCCGCCTCTGACGAATCCTTTCGATTTGGTCGCGGCGCTACCGGCGCGCCGATTGGCGAGCTGCATGACAACCGCTTGATGCAGCAGGTGTGGGCGCGTCTTCGCGCCAAAAATCGCTTCATTGAGAGCAGGCTGAATGACGTGCACTTCCATTGCGCTTATCTTTTCACCGCCGGACGTAAGATTACCACGCCACGCTTCGCACCGGGCACCGCCCCGCGCACCAGCATCAGATGCTCCTCGGCGCGGATCTCGACAACTTCGAGATTCTGGGTTGATACCTGTTCGTTGCCCCAGTGGCCCGCCATTTTTTTGCCCTTGCGAACGCGCCCAGGATAGGAACGGTTACCGATCGATCCGCCATGGCGGAAATATTCATGCGTGCCATGGGATCCGGGAAAGCCAGCGAAAGACCAGCGCTTGATCACGCCAGCGAAGCCATGCCCTTTGGAGATGCCGGAAATATCGATGTGGTCACCCACCTTGAAAAGATCGTTGACCTTGATCTCCTGCCCAACTTCGTACTGAGTTACGTCATCGAGGCGAAATTCTCTGAGGACTTGGAAAGCGCCTTTGCCGGCTTTAGCCATATGACCTTGCGTCGCTTTGTTCAGCCGTTGAGCCTTTTTCGCGCCGAAGCCGACCTGGAGCGCGTTGTAGCCGTCTGTAGCCGTCTGTTTCTTTTGCACGACGACGCAGGGGCCGGTCTCAACCACGGTTACGGGAATGACGTTTCCATCCGGGTTGTAGAACTGCGTCATTCCAATCTTTCTGCCAATGAGCCCTGTCATATGAAATCCCAAACCGAACAACTTATCGGCTAGCGCTTTTGTCTCTCAGTCATTGGAGCTTGATCTCCACGTCCACACCGGCGGCGATATCGAGTTTACCCAACGCATCGATGGTCTGTTGCGTCGGTTCGAGAATATCGAGGAGTCGTTTGTGGGTGCGAATTTCGAATTGATCTCTCGATTTCTTGTCAACATGCGGGGATCGATTAACCGTGAATCTCTCGATTCTCGTGGGTAGAGGAATCGGTCCAGCCACGCGTCCGCCGGTGCGCCTGACGGTTTCGACAATTTCACCCACCGACTGATCAAGTACGCGATGGTCGTAGGCCTTCAGCCGAATCCTAATTTTTTCGTTCATAGGTCATCATCCGACTTGCCATCAAACTTGGCGATAATGCCTTCCGCCACCGCCGCGGGAACCGGCTCATAATGGGAAAACTGCATCGTGTAAGTAGCCCTTCCTTGGGTCATCGAGCGAAGATCGGTAGCATAGCCGAACATTTCCGCCAGTGGCACGCGCGCGTCGATCGCTTGGGCCGCCGGCCGCGTATCCATGCCCAAAACCTTGCCGCGCCGCGAGCTGATATCACCGATCACATCGCCCATAAACTCCTCGGGCACCACCACTTCCACCGACATGATCGGCTCGAGCAGCACCGGGTTGGCCTTCCGCGACGCCGCCTTAAAGGCCATCGAGCCGGCGATTTTGAAAGCGATTTCCGAGGAGTCGACATCGTGATAGCTGCCGTCGATAAGTGTCGCTTTCACATCTACTACCGGATAACCGGCAAGCGGGCCGTTTTCCGTCGCTTCTTTAATGCCTTTTTCGACCGCAGGAATATATTCCCGGGGAATCGAGCCGCCCTTGATCGCATCGACGAATTCAAACCCGGCGCCCGGCTGCTGCGGCTCAAGCGTGATCCAAACGTCGCCGTACTGGCCACGCCCTCCGGTCTGGCGCACAAACCGTCCTTGCTGCTCGACTTTCTTGCGAACCGTTTCCTTGTATGCCACCTGGGGCTTGCCGACGTTGGCGCCGACGTTAAATTCGCGCAGCAAACGATCGACGATGATTTCCAGGTGCAGTTCACCCATGCCAGAGATAATGGTCTGGCCGGTTTCCTCGTCGGTTCGGACCTTAAAAGACGGATCTTCGGTGGCAAGCTTCTGTAGTGAAAGACCGAGCCTTTCTTGGTCCGCTTTGCTTTTCGGTTCGATCGCAATGGAGATGACCGGATCTGGAAAATCGATCGACTCCAAAACGATCGGCTTATTTTCGTCGCACAACGTATCGCCGGTGGTGGCGGTCTTTAACCCCACGGCCGCAGCGATATCACCGGCGTAAACTTCCTTGATCTCTTCGCGCTTGTTGGCGTGCATTTTTAGCAACCGGCCGATTCGTTCTCTTTTACTCCTCGTCGAATTAAAGACACTGGAGCCGGAGGTGAGCGACCCGGAATATACCCGGAAAAACGTCAATGTGCCGACGAAGGGATCGGTCATGATCTTAAACGCTAGTGCGGAGAACGGCGCATTGTCGCTTGCAGGCCGCTCCGCAGCCTTATCCGTCCCTGGTTCAATACCCGTGACCGGCGGAATGTCCAGCGGCGAAGGCAGATATTCAACCACCGCATCGAGCATGGGTTGAACGCCCTTATTGCGGAAGGCCGAGCCGCAGAGAGCCGGTACGATTTTGAGGGAAAGAGTTCCCTTCCGAATCGCCTTACGGAGCTCCGCTTCGGTGATCTCTTTGCCCTCAAGATATTTTTCCATGATCGCTTCGTCGCAGTCGGCGACCGCTTCTAACAACTTCTCGCGATACTCCTGGGCTCGGGCCTGCATTTCGACCGGAATGGGCTCTTCGTGAAACTTGGCGCCGAGGCTTTCATCTTCCCACACGACCGCCTTCATGATTACCAAATCGACAATGCCGGTAAATTTATCTTCGCTGCCGATCGGGAGCTGCAGCACCGCGGGCCGAGCACCCAGCCGGTCTTCGATCATCTTGACCACACGGAAGAAGTCCGCGCCAAGCCGGTCCATCTTGTTGACGAAAGCCAATCGGGGTACGCGGTATTTATCGGCTTGCCGCCAGACCGTCTCGGTTTGCGGCTCCACGCCGCCTACGGAACAAAAAACCGCGACCGCGCCGTCGAGCACCCGCAGCGACCGTTCAACCTCGATGGTGAAATCGACGTGACCCGGTGTATCGATAATATTGACCCGGTGGTCACGCCACAAGCAGGTCGTCGCCGCCGAAGTAATCGTGATGCCGCGCTCTTGTTCCTGGACCATCCAGTCCATGGTCGCGGTTCCCTCGTGCACCTCACCGAGTTTATAGTTGATCCCAGTGTAATACAGGATTCGCTCGGTCGTGGTGGTTTTTCCCGCATCGATGTGTGCCATGATCCCAATGTTGCGGGTTTTCTCTAGTGGAACAGTTCGTGCCATTTTACTTGCGCGGAAAAAAAGGAGGCGGATTGACCGCCTCCTTTCACCAGCACCATTTTTCCTGCTACTCTACCACCGGTAATGCGCGAAGGCTCGGTTGGCCTCCGCCATCCGATGAGTATCTTCCTTTTTTTTGATTGCCGTGCCGCGATTATTGGCGGCGTCGATGATCTCGGCTGCTAACTTTTCTTCCATCGATTTTTCCGCCCGCCCATCCGCTGCTTCGATCAGCCAGCGCATGCTCAGCGAAAGCCGCCGCTGCGGCCGCACTTCCACCGGAACTTGATAAGTCGCGCCGCCGACACGGCGGGAACGGACTTCGACGGTCGGCCGAGTATTCTCGATGGCCCGCTTGAACACGCCGAGAGAATCTTCTTTGGTCTTGCCCGTGACAATATCCAACGAACGATAGAATATCGACTCGGCGACACTCTTTTTACCGCGACTCATGATCGTGTTAACAAATTTTGCCACGACCTTGTCCCCGTACTTTGGGTCCGGCAGAATTTCCCGTTTTCGGACTTCACCTTTGCGCGGCATAGAACTCTACTTCGGCCTCTTCGCTCCGTATTTCGAGCGCCCTTGTCGCCTTTCTTGAACGCCGATCGAATCCAAAGTTCCGCGAACGATATGGTAGCGTACGCCAGGCAAATCTTTCACCCGGCCGCCGCGAATCAACACCACCGAGTGCTCTTGCAAGTTATGCCCCACCCCAGGAATATAAGACGTCACTTCAATCCCATTGGTTAGCCGAACGCGCGCAACTTTACGCAACGCCGAATTGGGTTTTTTGGGTGTGGAGGTGTAAACACGAGTGCAAACGCCACGCTTTTGCGGGCAACCTTGCAGCGCCGGCGCGGTATTCTTACGTCGCTGCTGTTCACGGCATTCGCGCACCAATTGACTGATCGTCGGCATATTTTCTCGTTCGCAATAAGGACTTGGATTCTGGGGAGTAGTTCGATACTCGAACTCCCCTAGGGAAATCCTGTTACTAACAAATTATTCCACCCTTGTCAAAGCTGGCCCTTTATACCGCTTCGGAAATGCTGCTGCCTGGGCCCTCCGGTTCGTCAATTTCGATCTCTGGTTTGGCGTATCTGGCCACGCCGGTTCCAGCGGGAATCAAACGGCCCATGATCACGTTTTCTTTAAGACCGCAGAGGAGATCCACCTTGCCGTGAATCGCCGCTTCCGTGAGCACCTTGGTGGTTTCCTGAAACGACGCCGCCGAGATAAAGCTCTCCGTTGAGAGCGACGCCTTGGTAATGCCAAGCAAAAGCGGCTCGGCCACGGCGGGCTTTCCCCGTTCGCTGATCGCGCTCTGGTTTTCTTCATCGAAGCGCCATTTTTCCACTTGGTCACCAACCAGGAAATCCGTATCGCCCGCTTCTTTTATGCGCACGCGCCGCAACATCTGCCGGACGATGACTTCGATATGCTTATCGTTAATGCGCACGCCCTGCAGACGGTAGATTTCTTGCACTTCGTCAACCAAGTATTTAGCGAGCGCCTTTTCACCGAGAATATTTAAGATATCATGCGGATTGGACGAGCCATCCATCAGAGCCTCACCGGCTCGAATTCTATCGCCATCGTGCACGCTGATATGTTTGCCCTTAGGGATGAGATATTCGCGTGGTTCCCCAACTTCTGGCGTCACGATCACTTTACGTTTGCCCTTGGTGTCCTTGCCAAAAGACACGACACCATCGATTTCCGTGATAACGGCGAATTCCTTAGGCTTGCGCGCCTCGAATAGCTCCGCGACCCGCGGTAAACCGCCGGTGATATCTTTGGTCTTGGTCGTCTCGCGGGGAATTTTCGCCAGAACATCGCCGGCAAAAACCGTTTGTCCTTCTTGAACGTTGATATGCGCGCCAACCGGGATGAGATAGCGCGCTTCGGCAGTCGCCGAGAGCCGCGCCGTCTGCCCTTGGATATCCTTAATCGAGATGCGCGGCCGTTTGTCGACGTCTTTGGAATCGGTAATCACCTTCGTGGAAAGGCCGGTTCGCTCATCGACCTTTTCTTCCATGGTTACGCCTTCCACGACGTCACCGAATTTAACGTCTCCGCTTACTTCAGTGAGAATGGGTATTGTATAGGGATCCCACTCGGCCAAAAGCTCACCGGCCTTGACGCGTTGGCCATCTTTCTTTTTAAGTTTGGCGCCGTAGACCACCGGATAACGTTCGCGCTCGCGTTCGCGGCCCTTTTCGCCCTCCGGATAATCGACGATAGCGATTTCGCCATTGCGATTCATCACCACCAAGTCACCATCTTTGTTGGCGACCGTGTTGACATTGAGAAACTTGATGACGCCGTCGTTGCGGGATTCCAGCGTCGTCTGCTCGGCGCGCCGGCTCGCCGTGCCGCCGATGTGGAAGGTCCGCATGGTCAGCTGCGTTCCCGGCTCGCCGATGGACTGCGCCGCGATCACGCCCACAGCCTCACCTAGGTTGATCATGTGTCCGCGGCCTAGGTCGCGGCCATAGCACATGACGCAAACGCCGCGGCGTGAAGCGCAGGTCAACACCGATCGAATCTTGATCCGTTCCAAACCAGCATCTTCGATACGCTGGACCAGCTCTTCGTTGATCTCCTGGTTCGCCTTGACGATCACGTCACCGGTGAATGGATCCTTGACATCCTCCAACGCTGCGCGCCCGAGCACGCGATCGCCGAGCGGCTCAATGATCTCACCGCCTTCCATTAGCGGCGTCATTTCGATGCCGTCCATGGTGCCGCAATCCTCCTCGCCTATCACCGCATCTTGCGCGACATCGACAAGGCGGCGCGTGAGATAACCGGAGTTTGCCGTTTTTAGTGCGGTGTCGGCTAGGCCCTTGCGCGCGCCGTGAGTCGAAATGAAGTACTGTAACACGGTGAGGCCCTCGCGGAAGTTCGCCGTGATCGGCGTCTCGATGATTTCGCCCGAAGGCTTCGCCATCAAGCCACGCATTCCGGCGAGTTGGCGAATCTGTTGGGCGCTGCCACGGGCACCGGAGTCAGCCATCATGAAAATGGGATTGAAGCTCGGCGCGGATATCTCATGCCCCTTGTCATCGGTGACCTTTTCAGTACCCAGATCACGCAACATTTCGTCCGCGATGCGGTCCGTCACTTCCGCCCAGATATCGACGACTTTGTTGTAACGCTCGCCGTCGGTGATCAGGCCGTTCTTATATTGCTCTTCGATCTCGCGCACGTCGTCATGGGCTTTTTTGAGCAGCGCTTCCTTGCTGGGTGGAATGACCATGTCTTTGATCGAAATGGAAATTCCCGCTTTGGTCGCATTCTGGTAACCGATGTCTTTCAAACGATCGGCGAAAATGACCGTCGCCTTATTGCCGGCGAGACGATAACTAACATCGATGAGATTCGCCAATTCCTTCTTTTTCATCACCCGATTGACTTCCTTGAACGGGATCACCGACGGCACGATATCGTAAAGCAGCACCCGTCCGACCGTCGTATCGACGCGTTCGCCGTTGATTCGCACGGTGATCGGCGCTTGCAGGTCCACTTCACCTTGATCGTAGGCCACGCGCACTTCCGTCGGATTGCTCATGAGACGACCGCTGCCTTTGGCGTGCAGGCGATCCCGAGTCATGTAGTAAAGCCCCAGGACGATGTCCTGGGTCGGCACGATGATCGGCTTGCCGTTGGCAGGTGAGAGAATATTATTCGTCGACATCATGAGCGCCCGCGCTTCCACTTGCGCTTCGACAGACAGCGGCACGTGCACGGCCATCTGATCGCCGTCGAAGTCGGCATTGTAGGCCGCACACACGAGCGGATGGAGTTGAATCGCTTTGCCCTCGATCAAGATCGGCTCGAAGGCTTGAATACCCAACCGATGCAGCGTCGGCGCGCGGTTGAGCAATATCGGGTGCTCGCGGATCACTTCATCGAGAATATCCCAGACTTCCGGCAGCTCGCGCTCGACCATCTTCTTCGCACTCTTGATGGTCGTGACGTGACCGCGTTCTTCGAGCTTGTTGTAAATAAAAGGCTTGAACAGTTCCAAGGCCATCTTTTTTGGCAATCCGCATTGGTGCAGCCGGAGCTCAGGTCCAACGACGATCACCGAGCGACCCGAATAATCGACGCGCTTGCCGAGCAAGTTTTGGCGGAAGCGTCCGGTCTTTCCCTTCAGCATATCGCTCAAGGATTTGAGCGGGCGGCGGTTTTGACCGGTGATGGCCCGGCCGCGCCGTCCGTTGTCGAACAGCGCATCGACCGCCTCTTGAAGCATGCGCTTCTCGTTGCGGATAATCATATCCGGAGCGCTCAATTCCATCAGTCGTTTGAGCCGGTTGTTGCGGTTAATCACCCGGCGGTAGAGATCGTTGAGATCCGAAGTCGCAAACCGCCCTCCGTCCAGAGGAACCAGAGGTCGGAGATCCGGCGGGATAACCGGAATCACTTCCAAGACCATCCACTCCGGCCGATTGCCTGAAGTCTTGAATGCACTAATCACCTTCAAACGCTTCGCCATCTTTTTGCGGCGCACTTCGGAGTTTGCATCGCGCATTTCCTGCCGCAGATCTTCGGCCAACTTGGGCACGTCGATCGCCTTGAGCAATTTGCGCACCGCCTCAGCGCCCATTTCGGCGACAAACTTGCCGCCGTGTTCTTCGACCGCCTTGCGGTAGCGGGCTTCGGTCAAGAGTTCTTTGTATTGCAACGGTGTCTCGCCCGGATCGATAACGATATAGGACTCAAAGTAGAGAACTTTCTCGATCTCCTTGAGCGACATGTCGAGCAAGGCGCCGATACGGCTCGGCAGGCTTTTGAGAAACCAAATATGCACTACCGGAGTCGCCAGCTCGATATGGCCCATGCGCTCGCGCCGCACTTTGGACTGGATGACCTCGACGCCGCATTTCTCGCAGACCACGCCGCGATGGCGCATCCGTTTGTATTTGCCGCAATTGCATTCGTAATCTTTGGTAGGGCCAAAAATCTTCGCGCAAAACAAGCCGTCACGTTCCGGCTTGAAGGTGCGATAGTTAATGGTCTCCGGTTTCTTGACCTCGCCGTGCGACCAAGAGCGGATCTTGTCGGGCGAGGCGACCGAGACTTTGATTGCGTTGAAGCTTAGCGGATTCTTCGGTTTCTCGAATAAGTTGAATAGATCTTCCATAAAAGGATCACCTCCGGTTTTCGCGCCACATCCTAACTGGGGTTACCTACTTTTTTTTCTTCGACCAATTCCACATCGAGCCCCAAACTCTGAAGCTCTTTCACCATGACGTTGAACGACTCAGGCAAACCAGGTTCGAGCAGATTGTCGCCTTTGACGATTGCCTCGTACATGCGTGTTCGACCGACGACGTCGTCCGATTTCACGGTGAGCATTTCCTGGAGCGTGTAAGCCGCGCCGTACGCTTCCAGCGCCCACACCTCCATTTCGCCCAAGCGCTGGCCGCCAAACTGCGCTTTACCTCCAAGCGGTTGTTGGGTGACAAGTGAATAAGGACCAGTGGAACGCGCGTGGATCTTGTCGTCGACCAGATGATGGAGCTTCATGATATACATGACGCCGACGGTCACTTTACCATCGAAAGGCTCGCCGGTTCGGCCATCGTAGAGCGTTACCTGCCCCGTGGCCGGCAATCCGGCTTTCTTGAGCAAGTTAAAAATTTCTTCTTCCGCCGCGCCGTCGAATACCGGCGATGCGATCCGAACGCCATCACGATACTTCTCGGCAAGTTTTAAAACTTCAGCCTCTTTGGCACCGTCGATCAGTTCATTGGCTTCTTTGGTACTGAGATAATCCTTCAGCCGCCGCCTGAGCGCGTCGCCGTCCTGGCGGTGCGTGCGCAGCAAGTCGTCGATCTGCTGTCCGAGACTGCGCGCCGCCCAACCGAGATGCGCTTCGAGAATCTGACCCACATTCATGCGCGACGGAACGCCTAGTGGATTTAAAACTACGTCGACCGGTGTACCATCTTCGAGATAAGGCATGTCCTCCTCAGGGAGGATGCGAGAGATGACGCCTTTGTTGCCATGACGCCCCGCCATCTTGTCGCCGACCTGAAGCTTGCGCTTGATCGCGACAAAGACCTTGACCATCTTGATGACGCCTGGAGGAAGTTCATCGCCGCCCTTGAGCTTGTCGATCTTGTCCTCGAAAGCGCGCTTGATCAGGTTGACTTGGCCGGTAGTGCTTTCGATGATGCGACCGAGCTCGTTTTCCACCGATTCATTATCAACCCGAATCTCGCCCCAATAAGCCATCGGCAGTTGATCGAGATCTTCTTCAGTCAACTCTTGGCCCTTATTGAGCAGTACCTTTCGGCTGTCGTCGCTGATCCGGCCAGCTAATCGGCGTCCGATGAGAAGCTTTTTCAACCGTCTGAGCGCGCCGTCTTGAAGGATTCGGATTTCGTCATGCTGGTCTTTTCTAAGTCGCGTGACCTCTTCGTCCTCGATCACCTTGCTCCGCTCATCCTTACCCAAACCTTTGCGCGAGAAGATCCGCACATTGATGACTGTACCTTCCACGCCGGGCGGAACTCGCAAAGAGGTGTCACGCACCTCTCCGGCCTTCTCGCCGAAGATCGCGCGCAGCAGCTTTTCTTCAGGCGACAGTTGGGTTTCACCCTTCGGCGTAATTTTGCCGACGAGAATATGGCCAGGCTTAACCTCAGCGCCGATGCGAATGATGCCGCTCTCATCGAGATCGGTGAGCGCCTCATCGCCAACGTTTGGAATATCGCGGGTGATTTCTTCGGGACCGAGCTTGGTGTCGCGCGAGACGCACTCGAACTCCTCGATGTGTATCGAGGTATAAATATCTTCTTTTACCACCCGCTCGCTGATCAGGATTGAATCCTCGAAGTTGTAGCCACCCCAGGGCATCAGCGCCACCACCACGTTGCGACCCAAAGCAAGCTCGCCCATTTCGGTGGACGGTCCATCGGCGATGACGTCGCTGGCTTTCACCTGATCGCCGACGACGATGATCGGCCGCTGATTAATACAAGTATTTTGATTCGAGCGTTGATATTTGACGAGATTGTAAATATCGACACCCGTATCCCGCGCACCGGAAGGTTTATCAGCTTTGATAACGATGCGCGTCGAATCGACGCTTTCCACCACACCGTCGCGGCGCGCGACAATCGTCACACCGGAATCGCGCGCCACGGTCTTTTCCATGCCGGTACCCACGAACGGGGCCTCGGTTCTGAGTAGGGGCACCGCCTGGCGCTGCATATTGGAACCCATCAGGGCGCGGTTGGCGTCGTCGTTTTCCAAAAAAGGAATCAAAGAAGCCGCCACGCTCACCAACTGGTTCGGCGACACGTCCATAAAATTAATTTCATCCGGGCGCGCCATGACGAACTCGCCGCCCTTGCGCGCCGATACGAGGTCCAGGGTAAAATTACCACGGCCATCGATCGGCGCATTGGCCTGGGCGATGACATGGTCCTCTTCTTCCAGCGCGGATAGATAGCGAATTCGATCCGTGACCCGCCCGCTTTCGACCTCGCGATAAGGCGTCTCGATGAAACCAAAATCATTGACGCGGGCATAGGTGGTCAGGGACGCGATTAAACCGATATTCGGACCTTCCGGCGTCTCGATCGGACAAACCCGGCCGTAGTGCGTCGGATGCACGTCGCGGACCTCAAAACCCGCTCGCTCGCGTGTCAAACCGCCCGGACCGAGAGCCGAAAGTCGCCGCTTGTGGGTGATCTCGGAAAGCGGGTTGGTTTGATCCATGAATTGAGATAGCTGGCTGGAACCGAAAAATTCTTTAAGCGCCGCCGAAACCGGTTTGTAATTAATCAGCTCCTGAGGCATCAAAGTTTCGATGTCTTGCAGGCTCATCTTTTCTTTGATCGCGCGCTCCATGCGCACCAAACCGACACGGAAGTGATTTTCGACGAGCTCGCCGACCGCGCGCACCCGACGATTGCCGAGATGGTCGATGTCATCCACCGATCCATTCCCGTTCTTAAGCTCCATCAAGTAGCGCACGACTTCCAGTATATCCTCTTTTCGCAGCGTCCCTTGCTCCAAAGGCACGTTGAGCTTCAGCCGGTGATTCAGCTTGAGCCTTCCAACTTTGGACAGGTCGTACCGATCGGGATTGAAGAATAGGTTATTAAAGAAATTAGTCGCTGACTCCACCGTCGGCGGGTCACCCGGCCTGAGACGCCGGTAAA
Source organism: Binatia bacterium (assembly GCA_036505755.1). Classification (GTDB taxonomy): domain Bacteria; phylum Desulfobacterota; class Binatia; order UBA9968; family UBA9968; genus DP-20. The sequence continues at coordinate 23,716 of DASXSW010000191.1, forward strand.
TTTCCAAGATCGCGTCCTGGGGAGATTTAATCCGATCCTGAAGCAGCGTATTTCGCAAGAATGGTCCGACGCTCGATTCATCGATAAACAAAACGTCGACTTGATGAATCCCTTTCTCGCGAATAAGGTCGAGCTTTTCCTGAGTGATTTCTTGATTGCACTCAACGAGCACTTCCTTAGTGTGCGGATCGACAATCTCATGGGACGCCACTCGCCCTAAAATATCTTCCCACGCCATTGGCACATGCTTTATTTTGGCCGCCTCCATCTGGCGCAGCACCGGACGAGTAAACTTCTTGCCTTCCTTCACGATAACATCGTTGTTCTTGGGATCGCGTACGTCCGCGCCCACCTTCGCTCCCAACAGATGATTCGCGTTGAAAACCAGTCCCGGCTTACGTCCATCAAAAACGATCGTGTCGCTTTTATAGTAATAGTTGAGCAAATCTTCGGTCGTCATTCCCAGCGCACGCAATAAAACCGTGGCGTGAAACTTCCGGCGTCGGTCGATGCGCACATACAGGATGTCGCGGGGATCGAACTCGAGATCCACCCAAGATCCCCGGTACGGAATCACACGTGCCGAATAAAGCAGCTTACCACTGGCATGGGTTTTCCCCTTATCGTGCTCGAAGAAAACTCCTGGCGAGCGATGCAGCTGGCTAACGATTACCCGCTCGGTGCCGTTGACCATAAACGTGCCGTTGGTGGTCATCAGCGGGATCTCGCCGAAATAGACTTCCTGTTCTTTGACATTCTTAATGCTGCGCGAGCCGGTCTGCTGGTCGACATCCCACAGCACCAATTGCACGGTGACCTTCAAAGGCGCGGCGAATGTCATTCCGCGTTGATGACACTCTTCGACGTCATACTTGGGTTCACCCAGCGAATAGCTGACAAACTCCAAAGAAGCGGTTTCGTTAAAATCCTTGATCGGAAAAACCGACTTAAAAACTTCCTGTAGTCCAATGCTCTGACGTTCCCCCGGCGCGGCGTCCTTTTGCAGAAATAGCTCGTAAGAGTTCTTTTGGATTTCAATTAGATAGGGAAGATCGATAATTTTTCGAATCCTCCCGAAACTACGGCGAAATCGTAAGTTATTGGCAACTTGAAATGCCATGCGCACTCCTCTGCTTAAATGGCGGTCGACAATCCATTACTGAAAGTACCACACCAGCACCACCTCGCGAGATCTACTTGATTTCAACTTTCGCGCCCTGTTCCTCTAGTTTTTTCTTGATACTCTCCGCCTCCGCTTTGGCTACGGCTTCTTTCACCGGCTTGGGCGCGCCATCGACAAGGTCCTTGGCTTCCTTCAAACCGAGTCCAGTGAGTTCGCGCACGACTTTGATAACCTGAATCTTCTTCTCGCCGGCTTCGGCAAGAATTACGTTGAACTCCGTCTTTTCTTCCGCTGGCGCCGCCGCTCCCCCCGCCGCCGCAGTCACCGCGACGGGTGCCGCCGCGCTGACGCCCAACTCTTCTTCCAGTTCCTTGACCAGCGCCGCGGCGTCCAACAGAGTCATGTTCTTGATAAATTCTTTGACTTGTTCTTTTGATACGCCTTCCATGGAAATGTTCCCCCCTTTAGTTGTTTCTGTGAAAATCTTGTTCACTCGGATTTTGTTCTGCGAACCGAATCAATTAATCTGACTACTCTCGCGCCTGGTTCTTGAATCAGGCGCACAAGTTGTGTCGCCGGGGCATTGATCATAGCCAGCAACTTGGCCTGAAGTTCCGGCTTACTCGGCATCTGCGACAAAACCTTGACGGCGGCTGGATCCATGAATCGCCCTTCAAACACGCCGCCTTTGATTTTTAGCTTGTCCGTGTCGTCAGCGAACTTGATCAACGCTTTGGATAGAATCACCGGGTCATCGTAAGCGAATACCCAGCCGTTTGGTCCTTCGAGCAATTTTTCCAGATCCCCGAAGGGGGTATCTTCGAGCGCCCGCCGTACCAATGTGTTCTTGATGACTTGATACTCACCCGCAGCGCCGCGTATCTCTCGCCTTAGGCGGGTCATCTGTGCGACGGTCAGTCCCCGGTATTCTGTAACAATTGCCATCTTGGCCGACTTAAGCCGCTGATGAACGGCGGCAACTGCTTCGGCCTTTTCGCCGTGCCCTGCACGGGCCGCTTCCACTTCCGACATAGTCTACTCCCTGATCCGCTCTAGCTTAGTCCACAAGATGAAAATTCAATTTTCACTAGGCAGCCATCGCTCTGATTTGCGCCAAGTCGATTTTGATTCCCGGGCCCATGGTAGTAGTCACCGTGACACCCTTAACAAAATTGCCCTTGGCCGAAGCCGGCTTTGCCCGCAAAATTGACAACAATACGGCCGTGGCATTTTCGATCAACTGTTCCGCGCCAAACGAAGCCTTGCCCACCGGCACATGGATAATACCGGCTTTGTCCACACGGAATTCCAGTTTGCCCGCCTTGATTTCCTTGACGGCCTTGCCGATATCGATATTAACCGTACCGGTTTTCGGGTTCGGCATGAGACCGCGTGGACCTAAGATTTTGCCGATTCGCCCGACCGCTCCCATCATATCGGGTGTGGCAACAGTTTTATCGAACTCTAACCATCCCTCGCTAATTTTCTTGATCAGGTCGTCATTACCGACGAAGTCGGCGCCGGCTTCCTGAGCTTCTTTTTCCTTTTCACCTTTGGCGAACGCCAGGACGCGCACCGGTTTTCCCATGCCGTGGGGCAAGGTCACGGTGCCGCGGACATTCTGATCGGCCTGGCGTGGATCGACACCCAAGCGGATCGCCATTTCCACAGTCTCATCGAACTTGGCGCGGGCTGTATCCTTTACCAAGCGTAGACTATCTTCCAACAGATAGCGCTGATTACGGTCAACTTTGGCGAGCGCGGCACGATAGCTTTTTCCATTCTCACTCATGGTTTCCCTCTTGTCAAAATTTTGCCCTTGGTTCGGTCGTCGCTGCCGTCGGGAGCGAGCAAGCTAACCCTCGACTTCCAAGCCCAAACTACGAGCGGTACCCTCGACAGACTTCTCCGCCGCGGCGAGATCTTTCGCTGTGAGATCCTTGAGCTTTAGTTCGGCAATCTGCCTGATTTGCGCTCGTGTGACTGTTCCAACCTTGTTTTTTCCAGGCTCGGCAGAGCCTTTGTCGAGTCCGGCGGCTTTTTTGAGCAACACCGATGCCGGCGGGGTCTTGGTCACGAAAGTAAACGAACGATCTGCATATACGGTAATGATCACCGGCGTGATCATGCCCTGCTGCGCTTGAGTTGCGGCGTTGAAAGCTTTGCAGAACTCCATGATGTTAACGCCGCGCTGACCCAGCGCTGGTCCCACTGGCGGGCTGGGATTTGCCTGACCTGCTGGGATCTGCAGTTTGATTTCCCCGATGACTTTCTTAGCCATTGTCTTTGGTTCCCATATTTAATTTTAATTACGTTCAACCTGGACGAACTCGAGTTCCACCGGCGTGGCTCGTCCAAAAATACTGATCAAAACCCTGAGCTTGCCCTTATCCGGTTTGACCTCCTCGACCACACCATTGAAATCGGCGAAAGGACCATCGATAACCTTGACGTTCTCACCCACGGAAAACAAAACACGAGGTTTCGGCTTGATCGCCCCTTCTTCCATCTGCTGGTTGATCGCTCTAACCTCTTCGTCGCTAACCGGCGGGGGATTGGTGCTACCGCCGACAAAGCCGGTTATCTTCGGGGTCTCCTTGACCACGTGCCAAGTGTCATCACTCAGCTCCATCTGAACAAGGATATAGCCGGGAAAAAACTTTCGCGAAGAAGTCTTCTTTTTACCCTTGACCAGCTCAACAACCTTTTCCACCGGCACGAGAATTTCGCCAAAATACTCCTGCTTGCCGAGCGCTCGGATCCGCTCTTCCAGGGCTGCTTTTGCTTTTTGTTCATAGCCCGAAAAGGTGTGAACGATGTACCAGTGCTTCGCCATAGAGGAGAGCCTATGAAATTAGCCAATGACCGCCTGAATGGCTTTTGTCAGAACAAAATCGACCATCGCCAAATAGACGGAAATCAAGACCACGACGACAATGACGACCAGCGTTGCCGCGTAAGTTTCCTTGCGCGAGGGCCAATGAACTTTTTTGAGCTCTTGCCAAGCTTCCTGGAAAAATTCGGTCGTATGCCGGATGGCATCCTGGACCTTTTGAATCCAATCCCCCATAAACTTGTCCCAACCGCGATGAGATGGCGGGTCAGGCAGGGCTCGAACCTGCAACAACCGGATTTGGAGTCCGGCGCTCTACCAATTGGAGCTACTGACCCCCTGTATCTCCCTAGACTTTAATCTCACGATGCAGGGTGTGGCTCCGGCAAAAGGAACAAAACTTTTTGAGAGATAATTTCTCGGTGGTTTTCTTCCGGTTTTTTGTCGACGTATAGTTTTTGCGCTTACATTGGTCGCAAGCAAATCCTACGATCTCCCGCATGGCCGCAACCTCCCTTGCCGGGCGTTATGTTATTGGTTAATCTTTGTCACCACTCCCGCGCCGACGGTCCGACCACCTTCACGGATTGCGAACTTTAAACCGTTATCCATGGCGACCGGCGTGATTAACTCAATCTCCACGTTAATATTGTCACCCGGCATGACCATTTCCGTACCCTCCGGCAATTTCACGACGCCGGTCACATCGGTCGTACGAAAGTAGAATTGGGGCCGATAGCCGTTAAAAAACGGCGTGTGGCGTCCACCCTCTTCCTTGGTGAGCACATAGGCCTCGGCGTTGAAGTTGGTATGCGGCGTAATGCTTCCCGGCTTTGCCAGCACCTGCCCGCGTTCGACATCCTCGCGTTTGGTGCCGCGCAGGAGGACTCCGATATTGTCGCCGGCCTGCCCTTCATCAAGCAGCTTGCGGAACATTTCGACGCCCGTCGCGACCGTCTTTTGAGTGGCTTTAAAACCGACGATTTCAATTTCCTCGCCGACTTTGACGATACCGCGCTCGACACGACCGGTAACGACGGTGCCGCGACCGCTAATCGTAAAAACATCTTCGACGGGCATAATGAAAGGCTTATCAACTTCACGAACCGGTTCCTGAACGAAGGAATCGATAGCGTCCATCAGCTTTAAGATGGCTCCCTCGCCCAGCTCGGAGGTATCGCCTTCGAGAGCCTTCAACGCGCTACCGACGACGATCGGCGTGTCGTCGCCCGGAAATTTGTACTTGGAAAGTAGCTCGCGAACTTCGAGCTCAACGAGCTCCAATAGCTCTTTATCGTCAACCATGTCGGCTTTGTTAAGAAAGACCACGATCGCCGGAACGCCGACTTGGCGCGCCAACAAGATATGCTCACGGGTCTGAGGCATCGGGCCATCGGCGGCAGAGACGACGAGGATCGCTCCATCCATCTGCGCTGCTCCGGTGATCATGTTCTTGATGTAGTCGGCGTGACCAGGGCAGTCGACGTGCGCATAGTGGCGTTTGTCGGTTTCATACTCGACGTGGGCGATGTTGATGGTGACGCCACGTTCTCGTTCTTCCGGCGCCTTGTCGATCTGATCGTAAGCGAGAAACTTTGCCTTGCCCTGTTTTTCCAGCACTTTCGTAATCGCTGCGGTCAAGGTCGTCTTGCCATGATCGACATGACCGATCGTGCCGATGTTGAGGTGTGGTTTCTTACGCTCAAACTTCTGTTTGCTCATCTCATCCTCCTATTGATTGCCAGTCAATCATAACTCAAAGTGCCCCCCCTGACTCAAATGTCAAAATGGGAACAAAGCCCAGGAGCGGGATTGAACCGCTGACCTCGTCCTTACCAAGGACGTGCTCTACCGACTGAGCTACCTGGGCACATCAGTCGATGGCTTTATCGCATATGGCTGATGACTCCGTGCCTGAGAGGTCCAGTCGCCATATGCTATCCGGCATCAGCCAATGCAAAATGGAGCGGGAAACGGGACTCGAACCCGCGACCCCAAGCTTGGAAGGCTTGCGCTCTACCAACTGAGCTATTCCCGCGAATAATTGGTGGAGAGGGAAGGATTCGAACCTTCGAAGGCATCGCCGGCAGATTTACAGTCTGCTCCCTTTGGCCACTCGGGAACCTCTCCTTTTCTCTCTTCACCCCTAACCAATAGTAGTGAATACCTTAAAGAGCCTGAGCCGTTCCGACGTCGCGAACACCAAAACTACGTGGCTGGAGCTGGCGATAGGATTTGAACCTACAACCTGCTGATTACAAATCAGCTGCTCTGCCATTGAGCTACGCCAGCCTGGCCCCATCAATGTTATTACGCGCCAGCGCAAATGCTGCAAATCCGCCAATAGGTCGGCAGCGGAAAGGATTACTTACATCTGGTTGAGCTGCTAAACTACGGAATCATTCGCGGTTAAGGCAAACGACGACACCAAGGCGCCTTTCCCCTTTTGCAAACCCATATTTAAACCACCTTCAGGCCATTATGTCAACAGGCATGACTCCAAATCAACTAAAATACTCTGGCATGGGCTTTGGCTACGGCGATTTTTCCGCCACAACGCGTGCGCCGTGGCGCATTTGACGCAGCAGCTCGTATAGGAAAACCGCCCCAGCCACTGCCACATTGAGTGATCCAACTTTCCCCAACATTGGAATCGAGACCAAAAAGTCACATTCCCGTAAATTGAGCGGCCGAACGCCCGTGCCCTCGCTCCCTAGGACAAGTGCCAATTTCGATGGATATTCGCGGTCGTAGACGCTCTCCCGGCTTTGCGCGTCGAGCCCAACGATCCAGTAACCATATTCCTTTAGAATCCCAATGGCGCGCCGCAGGTTGGTGACTTTTACGATTTTGACATGGTGCGCCGCTCCCGCTGACGCTTTAACGACGATCGGGGTTACCGCCACTGAGCGGTCCTTGGGAATCACGATGTGTCGCACGCCGACGGCTTCAGCGGTTCGCAATAGAGCACCGAAGTTTCTCGGGTCCGTCAAACCATCCAAGATCAATATCCATTCCGAATTCGTGGAGGTTGAAATCCCTTGGAGCAAATCTGCAAATGCTGAGTAGCGGTAAGCGTCAACGATGGCAACCACGCCCTGATGTCGGTGCCCTTCAGCCAACTGGTCGAGCCTCTTAGAGTCCACAGATACGATGCGCAAACCAAGTCGACCAGCTTCTCGTCTAATCAACTGTAAAGCACTCCGGTCGGAACGATTTGAGATGAGCAGCTCGGAAATGTCATCGGCTGACGCTTTCAGTTTTTCGAGAATCGGATTGACACCGAACACTATGTTTTGGCTTTTTCCCATCGATTCAACCTCGTCCCACACAGGTCAGGAATTTACAATGAGTGAACCACCAGCTAACATGCCGACACTGTGAAACGAAAGACCCTTTGCCGTTATCTCGTCGCCGAAGTGGTTCCGCCTTTTTTTCTCGGACTCTTGGCGTTCACGTTCATCATGCTGGTCGCGCGGATACTGAGACTCATTGAGCTCGTGGTCACGCGCGGCGTTCCCCTATTCCAGATTGGCAAACTCTTCGCGCTCATTCTACCGACCTTTTTGGAGATGACCGTCCCTATGGCTTTCCTACTGGCGATCCTTCTAGGACTTGGCCGAATGTCCAACGACCAGGAACTCTTGGCGATGAAAGCCTCGGGAGTCAGTGCGCCGCAAATTCTCGGGCCTATCGCTCTGGTCGCCTTAGTGGTAGCTTTGATCACGCTGGGATTGACTATGGTCGCCCGTCCAGCGGCGAACTTCGCACTAAAAAAAGAGCTTTACAACATTGCGAGAAGCCGTGTCGGAACCGCCCTCCGGGAAAAGGTATTCAACGACGATTTTCCGCAGATTCTGATCTACGTGGAAGAATTAGTGCCGCCGGGAAACACTGCCCAGGGGGTGTTAATTGTCGACAAACGCGATCAGACCCGGGAGGATATCATTTTGGGTAAGGTTGCTCGCATCACTACGGATGAGGAAACAAATACCTTGGGACTTAGGCTCTTCGACGGGTCGGTCTACGAGCGAGAAAGAAATCGGCCAGGTTTTAGCCAAACTCGCTTTAAC
>DASXSW010000192.1:0-9965 GCA_036505755.1 Binatia bacterium
GCATGGATCACAAGCAGCCGCTTAACGTTCTATTCCTGTGTACCGGTAATTCCGCGCGCAGCATCATGGCGGAAGCGCTCCTCAACGCTATCGGGAAAAATAAGTTCAAAGCCTTCAGCGCAGGGAGTCATCCTGCCGGGACCGTAAATCCTCTCGCTTTGGAGCTGCTTGAGAAAAATCTCCTTCCGACCAAAGGGCTGCGCAGCAAAGACTGGAATGAGTTCTCCCAAGCAGGCGCGCCTTTCATGCACTTTGTGTTTACGGTATGCGATCAGGCGGCGGCGGAACGTTGCCCGGTCTGGCCCGGACAACCGATGACGGCGCATTGGGGTGTTCATGACCCGGCGGCGGTCGAGGGTACTATTGAGGAGAAACGAAGGGCGTTTCTAAAGGCATATACTGAGCTGCCTCGGCGCATATTGCTGTTTATCAACTTACCAATCGAGAAAACTCACAGATCTCGCTCTCAAGGAGAAACTTGACGAGATCGGTCGCACGCAATGACCCTTAGTAGGGCAGCTGCCGCCGAAGCGATCGGAACAGCGCTGCTGCTCGCGATCGTGGTGGGCTCTGGGATCATGGGGGAGCGACTCGCTCAAGGAAACGCCGCTGTTGCCTTGCTGGCAAATTCTCTTGCAACTGGAACCGGCCTCTATGCACTGATTCTTATCCTGGGACCGGTTTCAGGCGCGCACTTTAATCCAGTCGTCTCGGCGGTGAGCACGTGGGATGGACGACTATCGCGAAGCCGCGGTGTTGTCTACGTACTGGCGCAGGTTAGCGGAGCGTTTGCGGGTGTCGCGTCGGCGCACGCGATGTTTGGATTGCCCATCGTTCAAGTTTCCACGCATGTTCGCCCGACTCTGGGCGAGGGGTTTGGGGAGGTCATCGCGACATTCGGTCTCGTGTTGATTGTCTCGCTGGCATTGAAGTATCGGGTCGAAGCAATCCCGATGGCGGTGGCAGCGTTCATTACGAGTGCCTTCTGGTTCACCTCCTCCACATCGTTTGCCAATCCCGCGGTGACGCTTGCGCGCGCGATGACCGATACCTTCGCTGGGATCTCTCCGAAGAGCGTGCCGCTGTTTGTCGGTGGACAACTGCTCGGCGGTGTAGCGGCCACGCTGCTCGCGCGCTGGTTGATCGGCGCGAAGCTTGCCAGCTCACCTGATCCAAACCGGGATTGAGACATCAACATAAAGATCCATCCCACTTACCGGAGTAATTACGGGCAGAATTCTTCGGGACGGCGATGAACTCGACGGGCCAATTCGCTTGCCTGTGCTCAGCGACATTTCTATCCAAAATAACTAGCCGTTCAGCCCATCATCAGTTAAATCACTCTATGGCGGAAAAGAAGATGAGAGTTTCGGCAGCAGGATAGCGAGCTATGCCAATTCTTGAAGTAGGCTCTTCCAGTGGGCGAATTCGCGCTCTGGCTGAACCAAATTGGCAACGCGGGCGCACTGGCGCTTTAACGAGCGGTAAAAATCGGCGTTCATTTCGGCCTTCAAGAGAAGTTTTGTTAGTTGATGGGTGTCGCCTACCGGAAAATATCCGAGAAAGTTTTTTCCCAAGGTTCCAACCAAACCGGGAATCTTAGTGGCGATCACCGGGACGCCACAAGCAAGCGCTTCCGACAAAACGTTGGAACTGCCTTCCATCTTCGACGTGATGCAGGCCAAATCGCTCTGAGCCAGGATTTCCCGGGTCTTGCGATGCGATAGCTGGCCGATCCAGCGGTAACGGGGATTTATCCTCGCTTCGACCTGAGCTTTTTCGCCAAGGTGATCATTTAACGCCACGCCGATGTGTGTCACTTCGATGCGTGATTCAGCCGGTAAACGCCGCGTGGCAAGCGCCGTACGCAACGGATCTTTTTCCTCGCGCAGGTGGCCGATCACACAGACTTTAAAGTTTGTCCTGCCGTTCGCGGATCTAACTCTCAAAGGTTCGGCGGATTGATAAATGACTCGAGTTTTGGCGTGCAATCGCTTGGGTAATTCAGACAAAGCCATTTGTTGCAGAACAACCAGGCGCGTTGCGAGCTCAAGCGATTGTTTAGCTTTTCGATCACGGCGAATATCACGGTACAGATCCGTGCCGGTGAGCACGACGATCAGGGCCAGCTCAGGGTGACGTTTGTGAAACCGTTGAATGGAGTCGGAGCTACGCCGGGCGTGCAGAGCAATGAGAACGTCGCACGATTCGGCATCGTAATTCCGAGTGACTTTTACCCGATGACCGAGCTTCTTCAGCATGCCCGCCCAGCGCTGGGCGGTAATTTTGTTGCCGTTGTTGAGGTTTAACGGCGCCGGCGTGACGAGTTGGATTTTCATGCTGGCGATTATTTAGCGCAGGTGCGAAATCCGGCCCAAACGTCGCGCCGATCAGGCGTGTAAAAATTTCTCCAGGTGTTGCGTATTAGCAGCGACGAAGTCGCCCAGCAACCGCCGCGCAGCACCTTGTGAGTGCCGAACCAGGGTTTTGAGTATTCCTTGTAAGGGTCTATGGTAAAACCAGGATAAGGTTGAAAGATATCAGCCGTCCATTCCCAGACGTTGCCGATCATCTGCCGGCACCCAAAGGCGCTATCGCCGCCCGGGTAAGCGCCGACTCCGACCGGGCCCGAGTTGCGCCAATCGAGATTGGCATGCTCTCGCGTGGGCGGCTCATCGCCCCAAGGAAAATGGCGACGCCGCTCGCTTAACTCGCCGCTCGCCGCCGGTTCTGCCGACGCGGCGACTTCCCACTCGGCTTCGGTGGGAAGTCGACGGTTTGCCCAGTTGCAATAGGCTTCGGCTTCGTACCAGCTGACGTGAACCACCGGCATGTTTTCGTTGAGTGGAAAATATTGATCGAAGACGCGCTGTGTCCAACGGCCGTTGGCTTCGCGGCGCCAATACACTGGATGATCGAGCCTTGCGCTAAGACCTGTGAGTTCCGACTTCTCATCAATGTTCTTGTTGAAAAACTTGGAAAACGATTTTTCCAATTCAGGCGCACCACCGGTCTCCAGCCAATGCCAACCCTCGTTGCTCCAGTATCGGGAATTACGGTAGCCACCGGCCTCGACGAAAGCGAGAAATTCGCCGTTGGTGACTGGTATGCGCCCAATCCGGAACGGCTTGATTTTAACGGCGTGGAGCCACTTTTCGTTGTCGAAAACGAAGGGAAAGTCTTCGCTGGCGCCGATCATAAATTTGCCACCGGGAATTTCGACGTCGCCAGGCCGGGCCGCGCCAGCAATTGGGCTCTCTGGTACCTCTCCGGGGAAGCGCGGCGGCGGATATCCCAGTGTTTGGCGCGTGTAAGCGAGCGCTTCGGCGTGCATTCCTTCGTGGAAAGTTGTCAGCCAGTAGAAATAGAATTCGTCTGCCGAGAGTTCGGACGAACTTTCGACGCCTGCGACACAACGGTCCAACACTTCATTCATGTAGCGCAGGGTGGATTCTCGGCTGGGTAGTAAAAGCTCCCACCGAGTATCGTGGGCGATGTCGGTGGAGTTGTAGAGCCGATCACCGTTCTCGATCAGCGATATTTCGTTGCGCAGATGACGCAATACCCAAAACTCCTGGGTCCACGCAACATGGCCGATTTCCCAGAGTGGCGGGTTCACTATCGCCAGCCGTGGCCCGATCATTTGCTGATCGTCGAGATCCGCGACGAGATTTAGTGTGCGCGCACGAAACTCGCGCATGGTTGCGATCAATTGGCGCACGCCCATGGTGAGAAGGGGACCGGCTCGCTAGCTTTTCAAAAACGGCACGCCCAGGCGCATCAGGTCGTCGAAGGCATCCCAATGCACCATGTGCTTGCAGCCATTCATAATGTGGAGGTTGATCTGTGGTTGCTGTTTTTTCAGCAATTCGGCGCGTTCACCGGCGTGTGCACGGTCTTCGCGGCCAAATATCATCAATAGCGGCAGCTTCAGGTCGGCGAGTCTCTCCCATAACGGTTTGGACGGCTTAGCGGTGCCCGCGGGAGCCTCGTGATTCTGGCGTTCCTGGTGCGCAGTAAAATTGCGGCCGATCATGCGGCTGTGGCGTACGGCCACGTCTTCCTCCGAGATCAAGGCATGGTTGAAGGTGTCCGCCTGCAGGAGTTTGCGGGCATCCTCCAGCGTCGGTTCCTTTTGCGCCATCTCCTTGTCGACGCGCGCCTGCACCGCTTCATACTTGCCGACCTGAGCTTCGGTCTGCAGCGGCAGCAACGAGCCGGTGCCAAGAATGATCACGTGCGAATACCGGCTGGGATCTTCCAATGCCAGCTGAATCGCAAAGCCGCCCGAGCGTGAATGCGCGATCAGCGCGGTCTTGCCCAGGACCGCAGCATCGATAAATTTCGGGATGGAATTGCGTTGCTGGGCTACGCTTTGCTTGGCGGGTATGTCGGAGAGGCCAAAACCGGGAAGGTCAAAGGAAACCGCGCGAAATCCGGCCTTGGCAAAAGGGCCGAGATTGCGCAGAAACACGTCCGCCGAGCTCCCAAGCGACGCACCGTGTAGAAACAGCACCGATGGCCCTGAACCTTCTTCGATATAACGAAGTTTCAGTCCATCGACTTCGACGAATTTATCTTGATAGGCCATGGCAATACTCCTCCTCTGATTTGTGTTTGTATCTAACTCAAAAGTTCGACCATGACAATCAATCACCGTGCGCTGCGTGATGCAAAGTCTGTCGGATTGCGGTACTCCATGGTGCGAGCTCCTTGGCCCACTTCTCCCGTCGATGGGTGTCGATGTAGCCAAGTGCGGCGGCGAGACGAAGACTCTCACGCCGGGTCAATTGTAATGCTCTTATAGAAGCTTTGGCCGGTCGGCTGGCTTCAGCGAAGCGCCGAATGGCGCGCCAATACGGCAATGCATTGGCGCCGAATCGCTCTTTCACGGCGCGATTCCAGCTGCGTTCCGATGCGTACGCTCGCGGCGCGGCGGCGTAGTCGAAACAAGTCGCCAGCGGCAAGAAGCTCAGCTCCTCTTGCAGCAACGGATTGTTGAGATAGCCGTAAACGATCTCCGGTAGCCTTAGATCACGGCCTTGCAGCGGACCGATGTGGAGCTCATTGGCCATGGAAAGATCGTTAACCGGATAGTTGTCCCAAAGGATCAGCGGGTGCTTCACTCGATTGGCGATGCGGCGCAAGTGTGTGACGGTGATTTCTTTCGGCACCACCCGCGGCCCGGTCCAAAAACAAGCGACCTGAGCCGGCAGATATTCCGCCAAGGTCTCCAAAAAATCGGGCTCGAACTTGCCGAAGACGCGTTCCAGTAACTTATCCTCGCTGTAGTACGACGGGCAGATCCACCACTCGACATCGGACCAGCTCGTCGGCTGCGCGGCGATGATCTTCGCCAACCATGCACCTCCCGCGCGTGCCAGGCTGTTCTTGTATGCTCGTCGATCGCGTGCGTGCATTAGGCGTGAGGGAATGTCGTCGAACAGCACGGCAAACGTTCGTACGCCGCAGTCGTAAAAGCGCCGCGCCTTTTTGAGCAAGATGCGGATCGGCTCGTTTTCCGAGAAACACAAATCCTCGCCCGGATGAAAGCCGTAGACGAAGTCGATTTTCTTTTCTTGCGCCACGCGGATCAGCCCAACCAACTGCCGCCACTGTTTGGGCGGATACGGGCGGCGCCAAAGTTTTCGATGATAGGGATCGTCCTTAGGCGCGTAGAGGTAAGTGTTCATACCGCGTGCCGCACCGAAGTCGAAAATTCTTTCTCGGTGTGGCATGCTCCAAAGCGGCCCAAAGAACCCCTCGACGATACCGCGCCGTTGAAAAATTCCGTGCTCCGTCATGAATTGGCAATTTGTCACAGCGCGCCGGCACTCACAAGTTTCCTTGCCAATGGTTTCGGCATTGCGTAGGATCTTCAACAGCAAGCACACTTTCCGGATGATCGCTCCGATTTCCGCTTCAATCTGCCGTCGCATGATGCTGTTCGCTCTGGCGTCGCTGTTCGCCGATATTTCCGGCGCCGCCGAACCGAAAGTGATCGACGGCATGATTCGGATCCCGGCCGGTATTTTTGTCATGGGCCGTAGCGACGGGCCGGAAGATGAGCGTCCAGAGCATAAAGTCAATTTGGCCGAGTTCTTTATCGATCGAAATCAAGTAACTAACAGCCAATTCGCGCGGTTTCTCAACGCGGTGGGGCCGCAGGGAAGACGTGGAGAAAAATATTACGACATCGACGATAACGACGCCCGCATCCATCGCCGCGAGGGAAAGTGGGTGGCCGATGCGGGCCATGAAAATCGCCCAGTTGTGGAAGCCTCATGGTTTGGTGCCGCAGCTTACTGCGCGTGGACAGGCAAGCGATTACCGACGGAAGCGGAGTGGGAGAAGGCGGCGCGTGGAATGGACGGACGCAAATATCCCTGGGGAAATGAGCCGCCGGACGGCTCGCGCGCCCATTTCAATTCCGGCTGGAACGATTTCCGCGATGTGGGAAGCTTTCTTAAAGGCGCGAGTCCATACGGCGCGCTCGATATGGCGGGCAATGGTTGGGAGTGGGTGACCAGCGCTTATAGGCCGTACCCGTATGATCCACATGACGGGCGCGAAGACTTGACAGAAGATCAGGTGCGAGGCACAAGAGGGGGCGGCCAGGATTCAAATGCCGAGGACCTAACGGTAACGCAGCGCGGACGCCACGTATCGCGCAATCCGCGCGGCGGTCACCACAACATCGGCTTTCGTTGCGCGCGCTAGGTTGCGTTCATTTATCGATACCGCGAATGCCGATTTATCATTTGATCGAAGGCATGCTGATAGGTTTGGTGGTCGCCGTTCCCGTGGGACCGCTCGGACTGCTGTGCATCAACCGAGCTTTGATGATGGGGCCGGTCTGTGGACTTTTTTCCGGGTTGGGGGTAGCGACGGCCGATGCCCTAGCCGCCGGCATTGCCGCTCTTGGCATCTCGCTGATTTCAGGATTTCTCCTCGAACATCAAATCCTGCTGCGCCTGGTGGGCGGCATCGTCCTTTGCTTTCTGGGTTTCCGAATCTACCAGACAAAGCCCGCCGAAAAGCTCCCTGTTAGCTCGATCAACGGCTTGTTAAGCGCTTATGTTACGACTTTGTTCTTGACTTTTTCCAATCCGGTGACGATTCTTTCTTTCGTGGCGATCTATGCAGGTTGGCATGTGCCGAGCTTGCACGGCCGCTATTTCGCCGCGGGGGTGCTCACGCTTGGAGTCTTTATCGGCTCGGCGCTGTGGTGGCTCGCGATATTTATAGGTTTGACAACCTTTCGGGAAAAGTTCGATCTTAGATTCCTCGGTTGGGTGCATCGGGTGTCGGGAGTCGTCATCGCCGGCTTCGGCGTCGTGGTGCTGTTGAGTTTGTCACCGTTACAACAAACTCTGAGGATTCAGTTTTGACCGTGAGACAGGAATCGATCGCTTCGGTGCATCGTAGTGGGGGCATTCCCACCGCGGTTAATTTCACCCTAGCGTGTTTGTATATCGCGATTAACCTGTATCAATTTTTCATCCTGCCGGTGTGGCTCTTACCGGCGGCGCCGGGCTGGGCCTGGACGCTCCTGCCGTTGGCCCTCCTGACCAATCCGTTTTGGAGTCTGATCCACGAAGCGATTCACGATCTGTTTCATCCCAACCGCCGAGTCAATGCTAGCTTCGGTCGCTTTCTTGGAATTCTGTTCGGCTCGCCGTTTCGCATCTTGCGGCTAAGCCATCTGCTCCATCATAAATTGAATCGGCTGCCGGTCGAGGGAACGGAATATTATGATCGCAACCGAAACTCGAAGGCATCCGCCGCTCCGGGATACTACTTTCAAATCTTATACGGATTATACCTGGTGGAAGTGATTAGCCCGCTGTTGTTCTTTTTGCCGAAGGGTTGGATCAGACGGTTCAAAGATAAGTTGCTGCGGCCGGAAAGCGTCAGCGCGATCTTGATGCAGAACTGGTTAGGCGATGAGGCGCTGCGCGAGATTCGCTTCGACGGCGTGCTAACCGTTTCGTGGCTCACGCTTTCGTTCGTGTGTTACGGCGAGAATTGGCCGCTGCTCCTGGCGACGTTGCTGGCTCGCGGGTTTCTTATTTCTTTTCTCGATAACGTCTATCACTACGAAACGCCTGTGAGCGATATCTTCTATGCAAAAAATCTTCGGCTCACATGGCCAATCGCGAAACTGTTGCTCAATTTTAATTTACACGGGATTCATCACGTGAACCCGGCCATTCCGTGGATCCATTTGCCCAAGGCCTTTGACGCCGAATCCGGTCATTTTCACGGCGACTACTTCACGGCTTCACTGCACCAATTACGTGGGCCGATTGCGCTTCAGGATTTACCTCATGCGGCGCCGGCGGGAAACATCCGCAGGACTTAGACCGCTTTTTTAAAAAGCAGGACGGAAAACCACTGATTCGGGTCGGTGAAGTGTTTGACCGGCAATAGGTCGAAAAAGCGCAGCTGTTCTTGCAGGCGGATGGGATCGAATTTACGGCTGATCTCGACCAGGATCTTTTCATTTTTTTGCCACTGAAAAGAAGTGTCCACGGTCGGAAAGCGGACCTCGTGCCATTCGGTGGCGATGGCGTACATTTCTATTTGCTGCCATTCGGGATTGAACCACGAATGATAGCGCATTTTAGCGCGGTCGAAGTTGCTCCGGAGCAGCCGGTTGATGTTGCCAAACACGTTGAGGATAAACTCCGCGGTAACGCCGCGGCTGTCGCTGTAAGCGTCTTCCAGGAACTTAACTGACTTGACTCGGTCGGCGCCGAGCAAGAGAAAATCACCCGGCCCCATGGCGGCCGATAAGGCGCGAAAGAAACGGGGAAAGTCGGTGTGATTGAGGTTGCCGATAGTGCTGCCGAGAAAGACGAACAGGGTCGGCAGGTCTTTGTCGATGGCGCTGAAACCCTCCTCGTAGCGCGCGTGCAAGCCGTGAAATTCTATTGCCGGGAAGGCGGCGCGGACGGCATTACGCGAAGCCACGAGACCGGCGAGGCTCACGTCGATGGGCGCAAAAATACCGCCTCCGCGTTGGCGCATCTGTTCCGTCAATAGATGAACGGTTTTCTTACTGTAGCCGGCGCCGAGCTCGGCAATGCAGCGAACCGGCGTGCTTGAAATAATTTCGCTAGCGTAGGTTTCCAGGATCGCGTTCTCCGTCCGGGTGAGGTAGTACTCGGGTAGGTCACAAATCTGCTCGAAGAGCTCGGAGCCGCGCTGGTCGTACAAATGATAGGCTTCCAGCCATCGCGGCTGGTCCCATAGCGTCGTCAGGATGGACAACGTCGGAAGCGAATCGAGATCCGCGCCGTTCAACGACCAGATTCCCGGTTGATTGTTCCGCCAGCGCGGCTGCTGGTTGGCGGTAAAGAATGGCGCAGCTTTTTCTTGTGTCATGACTTAAGAGACTATAAAAGAAAAGCCCTGAGGATGCGACCAGGATAGAGAATTTTCGCTATGAGCAACGGCCAGACAACCATCGAGTTTCGCGATGTCAGTTTTGCACTAGCGGACGGCAGGAAGCTCCTGGCAAATCTCAATCTGCAAGTGAACAACGGCGAGACTTTGGTGCTGCTCGGTCGCAGCGGTTCCGGCAAGACGACGACGATGAAGCTGATCAACCGGCTGATCGATCCCACCTCGGGCGAAGTCCGGGTTGACGGGAAGCCGACGATTGAATGGGACCCGATTCGGCTGCGCCGGCGCATCGGTTACGTCATTCAAGAAGTCGGCTTATTTCCCCATCTCACGGTCGAGGAAAATATCGGCGTGGTGCCGCGCCTCGAGGGATGGGACGCGGATCGCATTCAAGCCCGCGCTCGAGCATTGCTGACGATGGTCGGACTCGATGCCGATCGTTTCGCGCGGCGTTATCCGAGGGAGCTTTCCGGCGGGCAGCGCCAGCGCGTCGGTGTCGCTCGCGCGCTCGCTGCCGACCCGCCGGTGATTTTGCTCGACGAGCCGTTCGGTGC
>DASXSW010000193.1:0-6863 GCA_036505755.1 Binatia bacterium
GCGGGCAACGACAAGAGATCGATGTCTTTGCCCTCCAAGACGTTTTCCATCAGCGGACCCGAGTCGACCACTCGCGGCGGAATCATCTTGGGGTTATCTAAGCGCTTCTTCCAAGCATCGATGAATTGATCGCGGCTGTAATCGAGCGGTAAATGATTGGTGAGACATTGACGCTTGAGCGTCGGGTTGTGAATGCCGGTCAGAACCCGCCGGCCCGGCGGGTAGTCCTTGATCTTGTCGAACAGCACTGCCGGCGGCGGATCGATGTGCGCGGCAACTTCCGCCACCGCGCCGATTTCGTGATTCCAATCGGCGCCTTCGACAATTCGAAGCTCGCCCAACGAGTCCACGGCATCCAACCAACCGCGCAAATCACGGTAATGCATGCACGCCTCCTCCGATCGGAGCCGATATTAGAACGGACATAAACCGTGCACAACCGATTCATTGCACGTTTCCGCACCGCGGCATTTGTTGTATATTCCGCCGGTAGAGATTTCAAAGTCTCTCGATCGAAAAGAAGAAGGAGGACAATTCCATGTTCTATCGATCCTTGCCCGCGATCGCACTTGTGTTGGTTGCCGCAGGAACTTTTTCTTGCGCGACCGCTCGAAACGATTCACTCAAGGTCAACTACGCGCCCGGCACGGGTCCTTCTGACCAACTCCAGCTGCCGATGCCTTTCGCCACGCCTTCGGCCCGGAATAATTCGAAAGTCATTGGCTGGCCCAAGGGAAAAATGCCTGTCGCCGCGCCGGGCTTCGAAGTGAGTTTATTCGCCGAGAATCTTGATAACCCGCGCCAGGCGTACGTGTTGCCCAATAAAGACATACTCGTAGTAGAAGCGACTCGCGAGTGGCCCGGGCGTGCCGATCGCCCCGAGAAATCAGGCAACCGGATTACGCTTTTCCGCGACACCGACGGAGATGGCAAGCCCGACGTCCGCGAAGTTTTCTTGACCGGACTGAACATGCCGCATGGTATGGCCGTTTTGGGAAATTGGTTTTACGTCGGCAACACGGACAGCGTCGTTCGCTACCCGTACAAGGCCGGCCAAACCAAGATCGGAGGCAAGGGTGAGAAGATTCTCGACCTTCCCGCCGGCGGCCACTACACACGCAATCTCCTCGCCGATCCGGCGGGCAAAAAAATCTACGTTGCCGTCGGTTCCGCTTCCAACGTAGACGAGGAAAACGAGTGGGAAAAAGATCAGCGACGCGCCGGGATCTTAGAGATAAATCCCGACGGCAGCGGCATGAAAATATTCGCCAGGGGCCTGCGCAACGCTGTCGGCATGGACTGGGAACCGCAAACAAAAACTTTGTGGGCGGTCGTCAACGAGCGCGATCTGCTCGGCGACGATTTAGTACCAGACTATTTGACGAGCGTGAAGGCGGACGCCTTTTATGGCTGGCCGTATTCCTATTTCGGGCAGATAGAAGATCCGCGGAAAAAAGGCCAGCGGCCCGATCTCGTCGCCAAGGCGATCAAACCGGACTACGCGCTCGGCTCGCACACGGCGGCACTCGGCTTGGCTTTCTACAACGGCAAAGCCTTTCCGCAACGTTACCAGGGCGGCGCATTCATCGGCATGCACGGCTCATGGAACCGATCCAAGATGGTCGGCTACAAAGTCGCCTTCGTTCCGTTTGCCAATGGCAAACCCGCCGGCCCCATCGAAGATGTTCTCACCGGATTCATCGCCGACGAGTCAAAGTACGAAGCCTACGGGCGCCCCGTCGGAGTTACCGTGGCGTCGGACGGCTCGCTTCTGGTCGCCGACGACAGCGGCGGCAAGGTCTGGCGGATCACCGCAAAGAAATGAAAATCAATTTGGCCGCAAAGGCATGTCCTGAGAGAAGTCGAAGGAACACACGGAGCGCATAAAAAAGCCGATGAAAAATTTGCCTTTTCTCTTTGCGACCTTTGCGTTCTTTGCGGCTAGTTTCTTTCTTGTCGCTTTGTCTTCGCTCTTCGCCGCCGAACCAGCCAACCCGCACATTGTCGAAACCGGTCCTTCAGAGAAGTTAATTCTGCCACTACCCAATGCGACGCGCGCGGTCGCCAATCCTCCGACGATCATCCCTTGGCCAAAAGGCAAGACCCCCATCGCGCCCGCCGGATTTGACGTCACCCTGTTTGCCGACGACCTCGACAATCCGCGCATGATTCATGTCCTGCCCAACGGCGATGTCCTGGTCATGGAATCTCTGCGGCAGCAATCAACGAGCCGTGTCATCCTATTACGCGACACGGAAAAGAGCGGTAAACCAAACCTGCGCCGAGTATTCGTGCGCCGGTTAAACCTGGCGTTTGGCATGGCACTCATTGGTAACCGCCTCTACATCGGCAATACCGATAGCGTAGTGGTTTTCCCGTACAACAATGGCGACACCCAAATCAAACCCCAGCCAGAAAAAATTCTCGACTTGCCCGGCGGCGGCCATTACACAAGAAACATTGTCGCCGACCCGAAAGGACAGAAAATCTACGTCAGCGTGGGTTCTGCCACCAACGTCGATGAGCAGCGTATCGATGAAAAAGACCCGCGGCGCGCCGCGATTCTACAAATGAATCCCGACGGCAGCGGCATGCGAGTGTTCGCCAATGGTATGCGCAACCCCGTGGGCATGGATTGGGAACCCAAGACGAAGACTTTATGGACGGTGGTCAACGAACGCGACATGCTGGGAGACGAATTGGTACCCGATTATCTTACCAGTGTTCGGGAAAGCGCATTTTACGGCTGGCCTTATTCCTACTTCGGCCAGAATGAAGATCCACGAAAAAAAGGCCAGCGTCCTGACCTGGTAGCCAAAGCCATCAAGCCCGACTACGCCCTCGGCTCCCACGTCGCGCCGCTCGGTCTCGCGTTCTATCAAGGCAATTCTTTTCCGGCACGCTACCATGGCGGGGCATTCATCGGCATGCACGGTTCGTGGAACCGCTCCAACCTGGTAGGATACAAGGTGGCCTTCGTGCCGTTTCAGGATGGCAAGCCAAGCGGCGCGATGGAGGATTTTCTCAGCGGGTTTATCGTCGGTGCAAAAACCAGCCAAGTTTACGGCCGCCCCGTGGGAGTGGCAGTGTGGACCGATGGTTCTTTACTAGTGGCGGACGATGGCGCCGACAAAATTTGGCGGGTCAGCGCAAAAAAATAATGTAGGGGCGACCGGCCGGTCGCCCGTACACCGCAGCGCTAAATCCGGCCGACTTCTAATAGCTGCCCCGAGATATAGTCAGAGTCAGAACTGGCGAAGAAAACAAATGCCGGCGCAATCGCTTCCGGCGAGATAAATTCACGATCGCGCCGCGTGATCCCCAGCTGCTCGCGGCGAAAATCAGTCAAAGCTTTCGTCATGCGTGTGTCCGCCGTTGGTGAAATACAGTTCACTTGGATGTTGTAAATTTTCAACTCGTTGGCGGCGTTGCGTGTAAAAGCGATGATGCCCCCTTTGGCTGCGGCGTAATCCGCGACACCGTAGGAGCCGCGCAGCGCTGACGGCGCCGCAAGATTAATGATCTTGCCCTTCCGTCGTTGCTTCATAAACGGGATCACAGCCTGCGTGCAGTTGAAGGTTCCCTTGAGATGCACGCCGAGAGTTTCATCCCAGCGCTCTTCGGAAATGTTTTCCAGGGGGGCTAGGCGAAGAATCCCGGCGTTGTTGACCAGAATATCGATACGTCCCCACTTGGCGATGACTGATTGTACGAGGCGGTCGATATCGCCGCGACGCGCCACGTTCGCGAGCATCCCGAAACCGTCGGCACCTAGAGCCACGATTTCGCCCTCGGTCTTTTCGAGCGCCTGCCGATCCTCCACCGCGGTAATCACCGCCCGCGCGCCTTCGCGCGCGAATGCGAGCGCTACCGCGCGGCCGATTCCCCGGCTACCGCCGGTCACGATGGCTACTTGCCCGTCGAGTTTACCCATGGCTGTTCCCTAGCTCGCCGGCGTCAATTCTGCAAGAACATTTCCCGTCAATTCCGGTTGAAAATCATTGAAAATGTCGGTGCGCTCCAAACGCCTGCAAAGGTACACTTGACTGCTGGGCCGGGTTCTCTGTTAAAGTGAGATAATTGGACATACGGCGAGGAGGGTCGCATACAGCATGGCTATCCCAGGAGAAAAAGCGATTCAGATGGTACGCAGCGCTCATACCCAAGCGGCGCAGCTGGATATCGCAGTCACTGCAGTGGTCGTGGACCAGAGCGGACGGATGATCGCGCTGGGGCGCATGGATAAGGCGCGTCCCATCACGGTCGAGATCGCGCTCAACAAGGCGTACACAGCCGCCAGCTTTCAGCAACCGACGAAAGAACTGGCCGGGGTTGCCGCGCAGACCTGGTTTCAAAGCTTGGTAGTATCGAGCAACGGCCGGATCATGCCCGGGGGCGGGGCCGTGCCCATCGTCGAAGGTGGCAATGTCGTCGGCGCCGTCGCGGTGGCGGGTGGCACGGATGATCAGGATCAAAAATGCGCCGAGGTGGCGCTGGCGTCGTATTCGTGACATTAATGAATTGAACGGCTCGCACTGGAGAAACAGCTTATATGCTCTCATCCTAAAAGGAGTCTGCTATGGCGTTGACATTAGAGAAAGAAGGGCAGCCTAACGGCAGTACAGCCACGAACGGCACTCAAGCCGATACAGAATTTCCTACGCCTTACCTCGGCCGATCCGTTAAAATTGTCGGGCCCCATGTCAACGTCGACATGAACCAGTCGCCGCATCCGAAAAATCAGCGCGGCGAGCTCGGCAAACCGCTTTTCAACTGGTATCGCAACACCGTCTCCAAAGATCCGCTGACGCGCGTCTCCGCGCCGAACCACTTCGCCGATCGCAGGCATTTTTTGACCAATGTGATTAACCGCTCGAGCAACGGCAAAATCAACCCGCAAAGAGTCGCGGTGGACGATCCGGCGGCGATGGCGCGTCACATCAAGGCGGTTGCCCTTTATATGGGAGCCGATGTCGTCGGCATTGCGAAGGCGCATCCGGCCTATTTGTACGCCGGCAGTCGTTACGTCCAAGATGGCACAGCGGAAGACACCTTCCAGAAGGACACTCCCGAGGACTTGGTGCGCAAATTTCCCTATGTCATTCAAGCGACGACAGCGTGGGACTACAACAAGCTGCAGGCGCACCGCCATCACATCGGCGACTCCGCCTATCACGTTTCGCAAATGAAAGGGGTTATGGTCCTGAAGGCCCTCGAAGGTTACATCAAGGAGCTAGGGTACACGGCTCTGCGAGGGGTAGTAACCCCGCAGGCGGCCGGTGTCGCCGGAGGTATCGGCGAGTTGGGCAGAAATGGGCTGGTCATCAACAAAAACTTCGGTGCCCGAATTCATATGCCCGACCCGATCCTTACCGACCTGCCGCTGGTTGCCGACCAACCGGTCGACATCGGCGTCGAGGACTTTTGCAAGATCTGCCGCAAATGTGCCAACACCTGTCCAACCAACAGCATCCCGTTCGGTGATAAGGTGGTCTTCAACGGCATTGAGAAGTATAAGATCAATTGGCTCACCTGTTACAAGCTCAGACCGTACGTGCACGACCATTGGGGAAGCTGCCTCACTTGTGCCGCCGTCTGCCCGTTTACCAAACCCAATGTGTGGTGGCATACCCTCGCGGTGACGGCGCTCCATACTTGCCCTTATTTCGCGCGGTCCGCATTGGTAAACGCTCTAAAATGGATCGACGATCGCTTCTGGGGCGTGACCCGCAGCAGTCGTGTGCGCTGGTTGGGCTACGATTCGGGCATCAAGCCGGGCGACCAAGCCTGTACGGTCGCGGGATGCACCGCTTCACACGAGGGCAAGACACCGACCGCCGTTACCGGTGACGTCGGCTATTACGCGCCGCTGAAAGAGAACACCAATCGATTCGTCAAACGGGACCCCTAGTGGCCTTGCGACTCGGACCGTTCAAACTGCCATGGCTCGGGAAAAACTCTCACAAGGATGATCCCTACTGGGATTTTTTCATCAACACGCCGCCAGCGGACCTCGCCAATACGGTCAGCGAGATGATCCGTAATGCGCCCGAGGGCAATGTTTTTCCAACCAAAACAGAGCTGCACACGCCCGAGATTACCTCGAGCCATGTCAAGGGAATGGCCGAGTACTTCGGTGCCGAACTGGTGGGCATCGCCAGGCTGAACCCAAACGATGCCCCCGACGGTGAATCCTATCCCTTCGCGGTCATCTGTGCGGTGCGCGCCGACTATGACCCGCGCCAGGCGCTGGGGATTGGCGGCCAGGTGCCGGTCCAGAAGGGGTTGTTCATCAGCTTCGTTCTGAGCGCGTGGATCAGGGAGCTTGGGTTTCGCGCCAGCGCGGCGCCGGACCCGGATGCTGACAAATTGGCCGCGGCTGCGGGCCTAGGAACGCTGAATCAAGAGGGCAGATTAGTGACGCCGCAATTCGGCGCTAACGTTCACGTGGCCAACGTGATCCGCACCGACTTGCCGCTGGCAGCGGACGGATGAATAAAGTTCAAAATGTTCAAGCCGTTCAACCGCTCCGCTCCGTTCAATCCCCCTCCTTCATCCTCCCCCGCGACACGGGGGAGGAAAGAGGTGGGGGCTGGAACGATTTGAACAATTGGAACGACTTGGAACCAACGGGCGGGATTGTGGGCGGAGGCGGGAGATAATTGCATGCCTTACATCATCACGAGCTTGTGCACCAACGACGGAGCCTGCGTCGAGGTCTGTCCGGTCGCCTGTATCCATACAACTCCGGGCGCGCCACAATTCTATATCGACCCCGAAGTCTGTATCGACTGCGAACAGTGCGAGATCGTCTGTCCGGTTGACGCGATCTTCAAGGACATCGACATCCCGGCGGAGCATGT
>DASXSW010000194.1:0-2738 GCA_036505755.1 Binatia bacterium
GTCGCGGACTGAATTCCCAGCGTCACCGGGCTGCGTCCGTAGATATGGTAGATCGCCGTCCCGAGCTTGATGGTTGTTGTCCGGCTCGCCACCGCCGAAAGCATGACCATCGGGTCCGTGCTGTTGGACTCGCCTTTCCAAAATGCGCCAAATCCCACTTGTTCGGCCAGCACGATCAGGCCCGGCACATCGGCCGCCGGATAGTGCGCCGCCGAGTTTATCTCAACATCACAGATCATCGTTTATCCTCTTCGACTTTGAATGATTGAAGCGTGGAATTTTGACCCGCGAAAAACCTTCGGTACACTAGCCAGTCGCCCAAGTCAAACACGCCTAATGGGATCGATCCCCACAACACACTTAAGGCTGTGTCGATCTTGCTTTTTGCGCCAGCAGGTCCAGATCCTTTCTGAGTTTCTCAGTGGTTTCCATGAATTGATTGACGGAGGTTGAGGGCAGCCAGGCCGCATCGATTGGTTTTACAATGCCGGTATACTCCATGACGTTTGAGAACTTGCTACGATTAGCAAAGTCAATAATGAGGCTCAGGCCAATCGCCGCCCCGCTGACCAAGAGCGCTGCCCATAGGCGCGAACGCCGTCGCATAGCCGAGGCCCTACCGAGATGACCATACACCAGCGCCGCGAGGATAACTCCCGAACCTAAAAATCCAGCCACCCATAGCGCGGGAATAACAGGAAAGAAAAATTCAAGCCACTCAGACAATGTACTGAGAACGAGAAATCCGAAGATGGCGGCGCAGGCGATCGCGACGTGCTCCGCGAAGTGAAAGCGGCTCACGACGATCCGGCTCGCCAGAGCCCACAAACCGGCCCAGCCAAGCAGCATGGCCAGAGTCATCAGCGGTTCGCTGACGACTTTGGCCACGGTCACCCGCTCAACGCTACCAAGAAAGGAATCCAAGCAAAGCAGCGACAGAATAATCAAACCGGCGATGGGCGCCGCATACGATGACGCCAGCCATGATGTTTGGCGCTGGCGATCGATCAGTGTCGGCGCCAATGGATGATCGACGCTACAAAAGCGCAGTAGCGTGCGACCGATTCGAAAACGCGCGCCGGAATGCAGCTCCAGAACCGAAACGCGCTCACCATCGGCACCGTGGTGTAGCCCGTTAACACTCCCTAGGTCGCGCGCGAATAACCTGCCACTCTCATCGGGTTCGATGGCGAGATGCACTGGACAAACGTAAGGATCGTTGACGACCACATGATTGCCATAGGCGCGGCCCACTTGGACGGGTAAAGAATCAATACGAACTCGTTCCGTAACATTGCCTTTGGCGTCGAGAATTTCGACATAGCCTAGCGGCGCCATTTAATGCTCTCCATGTAGCGCCGGCTGAGCGCCTCGATATTTGCGAAGCTCACACCCGAAAGACTCAACGTCGAAACCAATCCAACATTTGTTGCGCCGAGGGTCGCCACCCTGAACACGGCATCATAGAGACCTGGCAGCTTCACGTATTGACGCGCGCATAACACGGCTTTGACTTTCCCTGTTTGGGTTTGCACGTTGCGCGTTTGACACCGAAATGGTGTCACTTCTTCTTCGTTGCCGAACACAGCCGTATTGCCGGCCTGGACTTGCGCCGAGTACAAGTTGAAAAACTGTGACGGATAGAGCTCCGCCGTCGACAGCAGCTGGTGATAAAACCGGACGATCCCCGATGACTGCTCGCTCGAAACGAAGATGTAATCGTCCGTCGAACAGTCGTGTGTCACGGCAACATAGGGAAGTTCTTTGCGTCGCACTGCGTCGGCCCAGCAACGGAAAAAATCCGCCGGCTTGGTGGGCAGAGTATAGGGACCGAAGCTTATGCTCGGCGTTTTCGACGAAAACATACCGGACAGATAGCGCGCCTGATTGGCTTGAATTTGCTCGCCGACCTCGGCGAGAAATCCATTTCCCGGTCGGTTTTCGACCCGAGCTGTCTTTTCGAGCAACGCCAACGCCCGCTCGGCGGGAACTAAAAAGCTGATCTGCTCGCCTTCTGTCGCAACGTTGACGCCGATCACCGTGCCGGCATGCGTCAGCGTCGGACCGCCGCTCATGCCGGGATTGAGCGAACCAGTGAAATGAACTTTGGGATAAAGTGTGTGGCGTAAGAGGCCGTTGTAGGTCCCCTCGACAATGGTCAAACCAAGGTCGCGCGGATGACCGAGAGAGTAAAGCCGCGTCCCCTGCTCGATCGGCTTCGTTTCCAACGTCAAAAATCCTTTGGGATGGCGGTCGGTGCGGAGCACCGCTAGGTCATAGACTACGTCAACGCCCAAGACTTTCGCCGGACTCGATTGTCCCGACGGATCGGTAACCTCGACGCGATACCGATCAGCAGAGTGAATCAGCTTCGACACTACGTGGTAGTTGGTGACGATATGGCCGCGCGCGCTCGCGAAAAATCCCGTGCCGATGGAAGCTTTCGCGGCAGACCCGGTTTCGACGACCTCTATCTTCACCACATGTTCGGAAAACTGCTTGAAGATCTCGGGGGTTGCTTTGATGGCCTGGGGCCACACCCGGCTTGGCAGTGCTCCCGTGGAAAACCAAAACAACAGTCCGACAATGGCGACGTTTCGTTTCATTGATGAAGCGTGGTCGAAATCCTTGCCATGGAGTGCCTTGTTAGCGGCAGCGCCGCTTAGGACACCGGAGTAATCCCTCGCGACGGAAGAGCCCTAATCGTCTCGTCGCGAAATCTTAGCTCGCTAAGAATC
>DASXSW010000195.1:0-3348 GCA_036505755.1 Binatia bacterium
CGCCAAAGAGCTCAGCCGCGCGGTCACCAAGCTCGGGTTGTGCGGCGGCATGCTGGCGGCGCAAGCGCATCGAAAGAACCTCGGCAGCCCGGAGTTCTATCCGCTCTACGAAGAAGCGCAACGCTTGAACACGCCGGTGACGATTCACGCCTTCGGTGGCGATGAGCCGGGCAGCGAAGTGTTCGATCAGTTTATCTGCCTGCATACAACCGGCCATCCGTTCCCGGTATTGCGCCAGCTTACCGCGATGGTGTTTGGCGGTATTCCGGAAATGTTTCCAAAATTGAGAGTCGGCTATTTGGAAGTCGGCTGTGGCTGGCTGCCGTATTGGGCCGAGCGCATGGATGAGGAATGGGAGAAGCGCGGCAAGGTCGAGGCACCGCTTTGCAAGAAAAAACCAAGCGAATATCTGTACAGCGAAAACAGCTATTACGGCTGCGAGCCGGAAGAAAAAATGATCAGCTTCGTGGTTAACGAGATCGGCTCCAAGACGCTGATGTACGCCTCGGATTATCCGCACTGGGACATGAGCTGGCCGGAATCAGGCAGCATTCTCTGGGCGCGGGAAGATATCTCCCTCGAAGCGAAAAAAGACATTCTGCAGAATAACGCCAAACGCTTTTACAATTTGTCATAGCGCTCAGAACCGGCCGCCAGCATTCGCCAATCCGTTTCAATGCGCGAAGCTGGCGGCTGTTCATTTTAAACAATACCGAAAGGACAAAACATGATTCAAACCAAAGGATTAACCGGCGCACAAACGATGTTGCGCGTGCTCGCTAAAATGGGCGTGGAAAAGATTTTCGCCTCGCCGGGATCGGAATGGTCACCGGTGTGGGAAGCTTTGGCGGAGCCGGGCGTGGAAGGCATGCCGCAGTATTTGAGCACGCGCCACGAGGAAGTTGCCGTCGGCATGGCCAGCGGATACGCCAAGGCAACCGGCAAGCTGCCCGCTGTTATGATCCATACGACCGTCGGCTCGCTGCACGCGACGATGGGCATGCGCGCGGCGGTGCGCGAGCAGGTGCCCATGGTGGTTTTAACCGGTGAGTCTGTAGGTTTCGGCGAAGATGAAGGGCCTGACCCAGGCGGCCAGTGGCTGGGTCATCTCTCCAACATCGGCGGCCCGGCGAAGTTGGTTGACCAAACCGTAAAATGGAGTTTCGGTATCAACAACAAAGCGATTTTACCGGCGACCATTCAGCGCGCTTGCCAGCTTGCCATGGCCGCGCCTAAAGGGCCGACTTTTGTTTCACTCCCGATGGAATATCTGTTCGCCAAAATGATCAGAGACGTTCCGGGGGATCACGGTTTTGCGCCGGGCGCGACCGCCGATGCGAAGGGCATTGAGGAACTCGCCAACTTGTTGGCCGGTGCGAAAAGCCCCGTGATCGTCGCCGAAGACTCGGGCCGCACGGAGAAATCGGTACACTGTCTCGTCGAAATCGCCGAGCTCTTGGGCTGCGCGGTTTGCGAGACTCGGAGCACGGGCGCGCTCAACTTCCCGCGCACGCATCCTCTGCACAGTGGTTACGACGCCAAAAGGGCCTCCTCCGACGCGGACGTCATCGTTTTATTGGCGGTTATTGCACCGTGGCATCCGGCGTCGGTCACGCCCGCGCCAGGAGCAACGGTAGCGATACTCGATGAAAATCCATTGCGCCATGATATACCGTACTACGGCTACCAGGCGGACCTGTGTTTAACCGGTGAGATCGAAAGCTCGTTGGAGAGTTTATTGGCGGCGCTCAAGAAAAAAGTTTCTGCTAATGACGCCTCGCGCAGGCAGCGGGCGGAGGAACTCGGCAAGAAAAATAACGCCCAGAGAAAGGCGTGGCGCGACGAGGCGATCGGCCTTGCGAATCAAAAACCCATGGACACTCGCTGGGTCGCTCATGAGATCAGTCAGGTTCTGCCGGCCGACGCCATGATCGTCGAAGAGACAATCACTCACCGTTTGGCCATCCATCGTTACTTGGACGGAGTTAAGCCCGGATCTTACTTCGCCGGCTGCATCGGCGGGTTGGGTACTGGTCTATCGACGGCGCTAGGAGTTAAAGCCGCTAACCCGAAACGACCCGTCGTTTGCATGATCGGTGACGGCTCGTTTAATTATGATCCCGTCCCTGGTGTTTACGGGGCTGCGCAGGAGCACAATCTGCCGTTTTTAACGATCATGTTTAATAACCAGGGTTACCTGTCACAAAAATCGGGTATTCCCAGATACTATCCGGACGGGTGGGCGGTTCAGTCCAAGAATTTTTCCGGATTACACATCGCGCCGTGTCCTGAATACTCGCAGCTGCTAAAGGCGTTCGACGGCTACGGTGAAAAGGTCGAAGAGCCCGGGGAAGTGCGCAAGGCCGTGGAGCGCGGCCTGCGCGCCGTCGCCGGCGGCCAATCGGCACTGCTCGACGTGCGGTTAAAACCAGTCGAGCAAATCGTCGACCGGGGCGAGGGATAGTCGCGGGTTCGTCACGACCAGTCCCTAATCTGGAAGTAAACTTAAGTCGCTCCAACGCCGGCCGGAATCACTGATCCTGGGCCGGCGTTGTTGTCTCACAACCCAAAGCGTAGAGAGACAAGCTATGGACAGTAATTTTCACGATCTGCTGGTCGCCACTCGCGATAAGAATCACAGCAAGAACCATCCCTTTTTCGAACTCTGGGTGAAGGGCAAGCTCACCAAAGAACAAACCGCTTTCTACTGCACGCAGCACTTTCACTATGTCGTGGAGTATCTGAATTGGCTAGCCTATGAGGCCTCACAGATTCCACAGCGCGACGTGAAGGAGTATTTATTTGAAAATCTGGGCGACGAGGAGAACCCGGACGACCGCCATCTCGATATGTTGAAGGATTACGTCGCCGCCAGCGGCGTCGATCGCAACAGCGTCGAGGCGTCGATTGTCCTGCCGGGCACGGATCAGCTGCAAAACTGGGGTTGGCGGATGGTTTACCAAAAACCGTGGCAGGCGGTGGTGGCGGGCATGTTCATCGGCCTGGAATCGCAGTTCTTGGACATCTGCAAGAAAGTCGTTCCAGCGTTGCACAAACACTACGGTTACGAGCCGCATGCCCGCGAAATCCGCTTCTTCGAAGAGCATGTCTACGCAGACGAAATCCACGGCGCCAAGGGATTCGCGATCGTCGAGAAATACTGTCGTACGCCGGAGCTACAAGCGCTCGCGGTAAAGCAGGTCGAAGAAGCGACGGTGAGGCGCTGGCGCTACATGAACAGCATTTATTGGTACGTCCTGCACGGCAAGATAGACGACACGCCGGTGCTGAACACGTAACCATCATTTTCTTCAAGACCCTCTCCCGCTTGCGGGATGGGTGAGGGTA
>DASXSW010000196.1:0-12234 GCA_036505755.1 Binatia bacterium
GGCGGTAACCGATAGTATTAATGAGGTTGCTTCGAAAATTGTCAGCGATCCAGGAGTAGGAACTTGCCCCATCAACCAGCATACGATCCGACCGACCCGCGATACTATGATGAAAAGGACTTGCGTTTCGAAGTCGAGCGAATTTTCGGCCTGTGCGCTGATTGCCGCATGTGCGTCAAGTTTTGCGGCAGTTTTCCGACGATGTTCAATGCCATCGACGATTACTGCACGGAAGATAAATACGCCGAAGTTGACACCAAAAAACTCAAAGCGGCGGACGTCAGTAAAATCGTCGATCTCTGCTTCCAGTGTAAACTTTGCTACATCAAGTGTCCTTATACGCCCGGTGATCACGACTGGGCGATCGATTTTCCGCGCCTGATCGCCCGCGCTAAAGCCAAAGAGGTTAAGAAAAATGCCGTCCCGCTTGTCGACAAGCTACTCGGCAATCCCGATCTGATCGGTAAAATTGGTACGGCGACGGCGCCTCTGGCAAATTGGGGCAATGAAAATGTGCTCAATCGCCAGCTCATGCACAGTACCGTCGGGATTCACAAAGATAAAAAACTCCCTTCGTTCGCGTCCAAGACGTTTGCGTCACAGTTCGACCGACATGTTAAAACCCCTCAAGGAGAGACGGCCGGCAAGATCGCGTTTTTCTCGACCTGCTACGTGAACTATAACCAACCAGAGATCGGTATCGACACTTTAGCGGTCATGTCCCATAACAATGTCGACGTCGTCTTTGCTTATGAACGCTGTTGCGGCATGCCGCTTTGGCATAACGGCGACATGGACGGAGCTATCGCAGCGGCCAAACAAAACGTCGCGGACCTACTCAGTTTTGTCGATGATGGTAGATCCGTCGTTGCCACCAATCCGACTTGCTCACAAATGATCCGCGTGGAATATCCCCGACTCTTAGGCACTGATGACGCGAGAAAGGTCGCCGCACGGACCATGGACCCGATGGAGTTTCTCGCGCGACTGGCCCAAGAAGGAAAGCTCAAAACGGACTTCAAGACAGGTGCAGGTACTATCAGTTATCACATGCCCTGCCACCTGCGCGCGCAGGGCATCGGCTACAAAACGCGCGACGTTCTGTCACTGTTACCGAATACTACCGTGAAGGTCATCGAAGAATGCTCGGGCCACGACGGCACCTGGGCAATGAAAAGGGAAAATTTCGAGCAGTCGCTGAAGTGGGGAAGCCGGGCATTTAGCGCGATGGCTGACGGCAATCCGAAAGTCACTTGCTCAGACTGTCCGCTCGCGGCGATTCAGATCGAACAGGGCAATGGCCGACGGCCGCTCAATCCGATGCAGATTCTGGCCAGAAGTTATCGCGGTGAACCGATCGGTTGAGTTCGTTTCTGTCGGGGTCTTATCAATCAACAGCTCAAGGCAATTCAATGGTGTTACACACGAGGGCTTCGGCATAAGCTCGATTGTCCGGTTTCAAGCCACACATCAAGGCCACTTCGTCCCTATAGAGTGACCAGCTGCGTAGCGCTTCTTCCATCGCCCTGATAATCGCCCCCCGTCTCATCGGCACGACATAATCCAGGATCGCTTTCCATGCTGAGGCACGATGGTTTCCTTCAACCTGGCGGTGTGCCTTGGTGAGCGCGAGCCGATCCACCGACAAACCGTAATACTTGACCAGCGGATGTTCCTCCAATGGCGCCGGCGGCTTGTGATTGGAGGGATTCAATGCGGACCGTTCGTCACAGGAACCTTCGACAAAGATTGTCACGATCGCTGCCGCGATATCCCACCCGTAATGCTGGGTCGCCTCGTCGAGAAAGTTTCGATAGCGTTGCGCCGCAGGGAGAAGCTCCACATGCTCGAAGCGGGTCAAATCCATTCCGAGCCCGCGCGGGTATTCCAAAAACAGCAACGGATGCGGGCTGCCGGCGACAAGTCCGCCGGTCTCCTCTTCGTAGAGATTTTCGGCAAGGCTCCTGCGGATATCGGCAATCGGACAACGGACATATGCGCGGCCAACCATCACCGGGAAGTCACGGACATAAGTTCCATACTCCTGCTCAAAGTGATAGTGGAGCCGATCTTTAGGCACTCGGCCGGACGTGAATGCGGGCCACGCCCAGTGCTTCTTCCGCTCCATCACTGCGAGCATTTGCTCTCGAAACCTTTCCCGATCCATCGACTCCCTCGCAACCGCGGTATTTTGATGAATTTACAGAGCAATGAAGATGCCAAAACCTAAGAGCTTGATCTTCATAGCTTGTCGTACCATCGGACCACCGGCAGAATGGTTACTCTTTCATTCTGTCAGTAAAAATCGGGCTGCGTTGCCGGTGCTTCGGAAGCTGGGCAAAGCAAAGGATCGACTACCGGCATTCGCGGGAATGCGGCTGACAGTCTTGGATCGACAGTTGTGCTAAAAACTCTTCCGGCATGAGTCCACGGTAGCACGCCTGCCAAGTCATGTGGACCCGGGCAAGCGACTGCCGCGCTTGTCACGCTCACGGCGGGATTGCTGGAACTTGCGAGCGGTACCGGCCTACGCTGCTTTGGTCCGCATGGTCACGAACTCTTCCGCCGCCGTCGGGTGAATGCCGATGGTAGCGTCGAACTGCGCCTTAGTGGCGCCGCAGTTGAGCGCCACGGCAAGACCCTGGATGATCTCGCCGGCCTCGGGCCCGACCATGTGACAACCCAATACTTTGTCCGTCGTCTGATCGACCACCAGCTTCATCATCGTGCGCTCGTCGGAACCGGTCAGCGTGTGCCTAAGCGGCCGAAACGCCGTCCGATAGATATCGACTCGATAATTTCGCTCGCGCGCTTCTTCCTCGGTAAGACCGACCGTGCCGCAGTTGGGTGTGCTGAAGACCGCCGTGGGCACGTTTAGATAACCAGGCTTGGTCGGCTTATCGTTGAACAATGTATGGGCCATTGCCACCCCTTCGGCGATGGCGACGGGAGTCAGCATCATCCGGTCAGTGCAGTCGCCAATGGCATAAATGCTATCGACGCTCGACTTCGAGTATTCATCGACGACCACCGCGCCGTTGTATTTCAGATTAACGCCGACATTTTCGAGACCGACTTTCGGTGTGTTGGAAACCCTGCCAGTGGCATAAAGAATCTGGTCAGCCTGGACTACGCTGTTATCGGTTAACGTCGCCCTTAATGCCTTCCCGACCTTTTCGATCTTGACGATGTCGCTCTTGAAGCGCAGGTCGATGCCGCGCTTACGCATCTCTTCCGCCAGGATACTGCGGATATCGCCATCGAAGCCGCGCAGAAAAAGCTGATCCCAGTAAAGCTGCGTAGTTCGTGCGCCCAAGCCGTGAAAAATCCCGGCAAACTCGACACCGACGTAACCGCCGCCGACGATAACCACCCTTTCCGGCAATGTGGGAAGATAAAAGGCCTCATTGGAAGTGATCGCGTATTCCGAGCCGGGAAACTTCGGCACCATCGGCCAGCTGCCGACGGCGACGAGTATGTACTTCGCCGTGATCGTCTTGTCGCCCACTATAACCGCGTGTGGATCGATGACTTCGGCATGATCTTCGATCACCTTGACACCCGCATCGATGAGGATCTTTCGATACACGTCGTTCAGCCGCTGAATCTCTTTATTCTTATTGGCAATTAATTTGGCCCAATCGAAGCGGCTCTCCCCTGCCGTCCAGCCGTAGCCTGCGGCATCCCTGAAATCTTCCGCATAGTGCGACGCATAGACCAGCAGTTTTTTGGGAATACAGCCGACATTCACGCAAGTCCCGCCGAGATAACGCTCCTCGGCGACCGCTACCTTGGCGCCGAATGATGCCGACATTCGGCTCGCGCGCACACCGCCGGAGCCAGCGCCTATGGTAAAAAGGTCATAGTCGTATTGGGCCACGTTTCATCACCTCTCACTCAGATAGCCTCTCGAAATTAAAACTAGCATCGGCCTCGCTAAAAGTCTCGCGTGCTCTTTGACACAACCGATGGATTCATGAACAATGGCGAAACTCTCCGCAATTTGCCCAAGATCACCATGTCAAAAGCCGCCGTCGATACTATTTCCGGAAGCCAACGTTTGCTCCAGGCGCTGAGCGCTCTGCAGCATCGCAATTACCGTCTCTACTGGTTCGGCCAGCTCTCCTCGGTTCTGGCGCAAAATATGGAGGGCGTGGCGCAAAGCTGGCTAGTTTTAGAGCTAACCGATTCGCCGCTGCTGCTTGGCCTCACCGGCTTGACCTTTGCCGCGCCAACCATTGCGTTGACTCTTGTCGGCGGCGTGATCGCCGACCGCGCTGACCGCCGCCGCATCATGATTCTCTCCCAGAGTGCCTCCGCTTCGATGTTTTTTTTGCTCGGCACTCTGATCATTATCGAGCGAGTAGCGCTGTGGCACATCATGAGTCTCGCATTCCTTTCCGGCTGCGTGCGCGCCTTCGACCGGCCGAGCCGGATGGCGCTGTTGCCGCAAATGGTTCCCAAGGAAGATATTCCAAACGCCGTTGCCGTCGGCGGCACAATTTGGCAGTTCAACCGTCTTCTTGGTCCGGCGGTCGCCGGCATGTTGATTTATTTGCTTGGCATCGGTGCTACCTATTACTTCTGCTTTTGCGCTTCGCTCATCGCCGTTGGCTTGTGGCTAGCTATTCGTCTCGAGTCATCCTTGCCTGCACCCTCCTCCGGCGGAGTCGTGCAGCATATGGCCGAGGGCCTGAACTTCATCCGCAAGAACGAAGTTTTTTATACGTTCATTGGCATGACATTTTTCAATAGTGTCTTCGGTATGTCCTACTCGATCCTAATGCCGGTATTCGCGCGCAGCGTGCTCGACGTTGGCTCTAAAGGCTTCGGCTTTCTGCAGAGCGCGGGGGGCGCGGGCGCGCTCATCGGCGTGCTCATGGTCGCATGGTTCTCGCATGCCCGCGGCAAAGGCCGCCAGGCGATTCTCGGCGCGGTCGCATTCGGTCTCTTGCTGATCGCATTCGCGTTCTCAGTATCCTTCCCGTTGTCGATAATACTTGCGCTCGCGCTCGGCGTCACCAGCCAGTTTTACATGACGATCATCAGCGCCATCCTGCAAATGAACTTGCCGAACCAACTGCGCGGTCGAGTGATGGGAATCTACGGCCTCACTTGGGACCTGATGCCCGTCGGCGGTATGATCGCCGGTGCTATTGCCGAGTTCGGCGGCGCCCCGATGGCGGTCGGCGTCGGCGGTTTCATGGTGGCCGGCATGGCAGTCGCCGTCATGGTGTGCCGACCCAACATTCGCCGCTTGGAACAGTAACGCGTCCCGTGCTAATCAGGAGCCACGGGCAGCGTCGAATGGCGGAAAAAAAAACCAAGAAAAAACCCGGCGCGCCGCGCAAGCGGCGCAAACCCGCGGGCAAGTCCATCGGACTCACTGCCAAGGAACTGTTGACGACGGAGTCGCCAACCGCCGTTGAAGAACTTCAGCGAGCCATCAATGAGGACGGCGGCAAAGTTCTCGCCAATTATCGGGAACCTTTCGGCGGACAGTGGTTGGTCCTGGCGGCGTTGCCCATCGACCAAGTCGAGCCGACTCCCTATCAGCGCAATCTATCCGACGCCCACGGGCGCAAACTGGAAGGCGTAATAGCCAAGCTCGGGCGTTTCCTCGATCCGATCATTGTCGTGCGCAGAGAAAGCAAAGAGAGCAATACACGCTACTGGACGCCCAATGGCAACCATCGGTTGGCGGCCATGCGGACGCTGGGCGCCAAATGTATCATCGGCATTGTCGTGCCGGAAACTTCTGCGGCGTATAAGATTCTAGCGCTGAATACCGAGAAGGCGCACAATCTGCGCGAGCGCGCGCTGGAAGTCATCAAGATGTACGAGGAGCTCGCTACGCTCGACGAGGCAAGCGAAGAAACCTATGCATTGGAGTTCGAGGAGGCTGCCCTGATCACGCTCGGCCTTTGCTATCTTGAAAACGGCCGCTTCAGCGGCGGCGCCTATCATCCGATCCTCAGACGCTCTGATCAATTCATCAAGAAGCCCCTGGATTCGGCGCTGGAAATTCGCCGCGAACGAGCCAAGGCATTAATGGATCTCGATAAAACCGTCGTGCAAAAAGTCGAAGCGCTCAAAGCCAAAGGCCTCACCAGCCCCTATTTGAAAAGCTTTGTCGTCGCGCGCATCAATCCGATCCGCTTCCGTCCCAAAGATGCCGCGCCACTCAGTTTTGACGAAGTGATGGATCGCATGACCAAAGCCGCGGAAAAAATGAACGTCGAAAAGATCAAGGTCGAAGATCTGGCGAAGTCGGGCGGAGCGCCGGAGGAGTGATTAAAGTCGCGAAACGCGATCGCGACGGGCGCAGACCTTTGCTACGCC
Organism: Binatia bacterium; assembly: GCA_036505755.1. Lineage (GTDB taxonomy): Bacteria > Desulfobacterota > Binatia > UBA9968 > UBA9968 > DP-20. The sequence goes on from DASXSW010000196.1 coordinate 6,343, forward strand.
TCCGGATACGTCGGCACCATATCTGGCCGATAGCTCCACTGTTTGATCGGCCTGCCCTCCGCTAGGTTTCGCAGCTCGCGCTCCCAAATCTTACGCAGAAGAAATACCCCGCGGTCGCTGCGGCCAAGATGTTCGTTGCTGCGCATGGCGATCGTGCCCTGACCCGTTTGCGCGACTTCATCCTCGAGCATGACGAAGTCGATGCGGTTGGGGTCCACATCGCTGAGGCGAAGTTTACCGGCGAGGATCGCTCGGACTAACTCCGGTCGATCGCGTTCTGCTTTTGCCCGCAACTTTCGCCGCTCTTCGATCCACTCCCGTCCGCGCTCGCCGATGAGCGCAATCGCACGCACTTCGAAGTGAATATGGTTTTCATCGTCCACCGGAACTTTGAATACAAGAACATCTGCCCGCTTGATCACCGGATCGACCACCTGGCCGTTAATAAAGTTGATGTTAGGCATGCCAAAGAAAAAGGTGAGATCCTTGCCGTCGGGATATTTGACGTAGCGTTTGATACCCCATTCGGACTCCTCGACGGAAATGATCGGGTCGCCGAGCACGACTCGATCTTGCGCCGCGTCCCGGTGCCGCCGGTGTACGAAGCGCACGTGAGCGTTGTCGAGAGAGTTGTCGATATTGTTGAAGTAATTGCAGATCCGCCGCAATCCCGCGACATCGAGAGAGATGTCGGTACTCTCCAATATGGGATAACGCGGAAATGGCGGCGGCTCTCCTTCTCCGACATAGACGAAGATCAGCCCGATATATTCTTTCACCGAATAGCCCGCAAGGCGGACTTTTTCCGCGAACGCGTGATCTTCGGCCGGCTGTTCGACACATTGCCCCGAGCCATCGTATTTCCAGCCATGATAGAAGCAGCGGATACACTCACCTTCGACCCAACCTGCGGAAAGCTGCGTTCCACGGTGCGCGCAACGCGGCCCAATTACATAGGGAATCCCGCTGTCACCACGATAGAGCGTAAAGTCTTCGCCCATGATCCGAATCGGCAGCGCCTGGCCGACCGAAAGCTCGTAGGAACAGCAAACCGGCTGCCAGAACATTCGCAGGTAACGTCCGGCTAACGTTCCAGGACCAGTGTGAACTACTTCGCTAAAATCCATCTTCGCCTCGTCTCGTATTTTCCGTGATGTCCGTCACTTGTCTTAAGTCTCAAGCGTCCTCGGATGGAACATATCCTCCGGCTGAAATCTGCGCGAGACCAAGCCCTGACGAAACGCGTAATCCAGCATTTTATCCACTTCGGCGCGGGTTTTCTTGAATCCCCAAAGATAGGGATCGGGGCCGGCAACCATCCGCTCCTCTTCCCACAGCGTACGATACCACAATGCTGTCATGTGAATCCGCTGTCGATCGAGCCACCGATAACATTCCTGCTTCGCCTCCTGCCAGGTATCGAACATGCTTATCGCCACCCAAGGATATTTTTCCAGGACGGCGGTCTTTATCACTAACGTATGCTGGATCGGAAAGAAGCCTGTCTTTTTGTAATAACGTCTTTCCTCTTCCGCATAGTTAGGAATTAAAAACTCAATATCCGGATGGCCGAAGGGTGCCCAGGTTTCTGTCGTGATCGCCGCATCGATGTTTCCCCCAATGAGGAGATCGTGAAGCTTGGCCCCTTGAGGCGCAATCTCAAGCTTGAGCCAAGGCGGCGACTGCCATTGGCCGATCTTTTCGTTCCAATTGGCTACCCAAGTAATCGACTTGAGATCGACGCCATATTCGTCTTCCAAGATGCCGCGCGCCCACAGCGCGGTCGTCGTAAACCAAGTCTGTAAACCGACGCGCTTACCGTTGAGATCGGCGGGAGTACGAATCCCCGAGCGTTTGTTGATGTAGATATACGAATGGCGAAACATGCGCTTGACGAAGATCGGAATCGCCGTCAATCCCAGAGTTCTTTGTTCCAGATCGGCCATGTAAATGCCGGTGAAAAATTCTGCGATGTCGAACTTTCCTTCGCGCGCATCGCGCTGCCGGCTACGGTCATCGGAGTTAACGTGAATTTCCAAGTCGATGTCACGAGGCTTGATCCGCCCATCGATGAGCGGCTGGCTTCGGTCATAGAGCGCGCAAGTCATGCTGAGTTTTAATGCCATGCTGAAGATATTTCCTTCCTGCCCATCGTGTCCTTCGCCGTGAGAACCAATCCCTGACCTACGGATTGGGTCTCCAACCCTTGGATTGCAATTCGCTCATCACTTTTCGCGCCAGCGAGAAATCAAAAATCTTTGCCAATGGCGGCGCTTCTTTGAGATCGAGTCGTTTGAGCACATGCTCAACTGCTTTCGCTTGCATCTCCGGGTTAAGCGTTCCGTCTTGAGTCATCGCCGGCTTCACAACGTGATCGTATGCCTTCGCGGCAACAGTTTCATTGACCTGCAGATAACGCGCGACGATGGGAATCGTGCCGGTACGATTTTCCTTGATATAGAGAAACCCCTTGTACGTGCTACGGACGAATTTCTCCATCTGCATTGGGTCTGACTGCAGCGAGGCATCTCGCACGAGAATGCTTCCTTGAAGCTCGACCAGATCTTGCTTTGGAAAGGATACTAATTCGCGAAATCCACCTTCCTCAGCTTTGAAAGTAACGGGAGGTGAAAGCATAGCCGCATCGACCATCCCGCTTTGCAGCCCAGAAAAAATCGTCGGCATTACGCCGAGGCTAAGAACGGCCACGTCGCGATTGGCATCGAGCCCGTTCTGTCGCAAGATTTCCCGCAACAGGGAGTCAGGTCCGCTGCCGATACCGGACACGCCGACGCGTTTACCTTTCAGTGCTTTGACATCGCGAATCTCTGGTTTTGCGTAGAGCCAAAACATCGCCCGGTTATAGGTGGTAAAGAGAAACTTGAACGGCGAGCCGCGCAACAGAGGCGGCAAGCCGGCGCCTCCCACGGTGGCAACCACGACGTCGCCACTCAATAGGGCGCGGCTGGCGGTTGGTGCGCTCATGAGAATCAGCTCGGCGTCCAACCCCTCCACGCGATAGTATCCTTTGTCCCTCGCGATCATGAACGGAAGCACGGCCTGTGTCGTGCTTGGTATCGCAACTTTGACAACCTCGGCTTCGCCGCCCGGCGACCATGCAAATAGAAAGAAAAAAAATAGCGCTGGTGTTTTGATTTTCAATATCATCGAACGCACTCTTTTTAAGTGAGAACCGGTAGGGGCAGGTTTCAAACCTGCCTTACAATGCGAATCGCACTCCTATTCAGACGCTAAAAACATGCAACCTGTGTGTAGCGTAGTTGACGATCATTCCTCGATGCCCATGATCTGCGGCAATAGGCGCTCGACTAATGTCGCGCCCGCAAGTGACAAACCGAGTCGTTGAGCCATCTCAATCGCCGGCGCAAGGCTTTTTTGAAACACTTCAGTGCGCTTGCGGCGAATCTCGATGGGGTCTTGCGATAGCTTGAACCTGTCAAGCCAATTATCCGCGACGAAACTTTGCGCCGAGCTCATATGCATCACTTTCTGCAACGCCGCAAAGTCTAAGCCGCATGGCCCGGCGAGCAACTCGGCTTCATGGGCTGCAAGCATGTTGATGCAGGTCACGACTTGCACGATCATCTTCGCCGCGGCACCGCTGCCGAGAGCGCCCATATGAAAAATATCCGACGCAGACGTAGCCAACACCTCACGGCAACGATCGAGGATCGCCTGCTCACCACCAACCATATAGGAAAGTGACTTCTCCCGGGCGCCGGTCTCGCCGCCGCTAACCGGCGCATCGATGACATGTACACCTTTGGTTTCGCCGACCTTAGCCATTTTCCTGATTGTTTCTGGATAGATCGTGCTGTGAATCGTGACAATGGTTCCCGGACGAGACCCGGCGAATACACCGCGATTGCCGAGCAACACGTCTTCCACCTGCGCATCGTCAACGACCGTAACCTCTATAACATCCGTTCGCGCAGCCACCTCTTTCGGCGAATGAGCGGCCGTCGCTCCGCAGTCCGCTAATTCTCTCACCGCCTGTTCGCGCAAGTCGTACACGGTGAGGTCGTATCCGGCGTTAAGAATATTAATCGCCATCGGCTTACCGATGCGTCCCAGTCCGATAAATCCGACTCTGATCATTTTCCGGCTCGTTTGCAAAAAAATTTGGCTTAAAAGCTTATGAATAATAGGTTATCCGATATCTGATTGTCCAGTTATTCGCGCGCGTCGCTTGACGTCAACTCTGCACAAGTGTTTAGATCCCGATCGCTATCCACCGTTCGACTATCTGCAAAGGAGGGGAAATCATGGCTGAAACCCAAAAAGAATATCTCGTCGGCACCGTCCGGCCTACCAATCGTCCTGAAGCCGGGCAGGAGCTCGATCTCGACTCTTTGATCCCGGCAAAGATTAAGTTCGTTTATCTGACGATGAACTTCACCCGCGGCACGGAAGAAGAGTTCAGTACGTCGATGCCAGGTTACGAAGCAAAAGCTGCCGAGCTGGCAAAGATGGGCGCGAACTTGGTCCGCCCCAGCGGCGCGCCGCCGTTCATGCTGCTCGGTTACCAAAAAGAGCAGGAGCTGATTGGTAGCTGGGAGAAAAAGTACGGCGTGCAGATGTTTACGTCCGGGCAGAATCACGTGCATGCGCTGCGCACCCTCGGCATGAAGAAGTTTGTCGGCGCGACGTATTTCCCCGAACAGATGAACAACATCTTCGCGCGCTATTTCACCGACGCAGGATTCCAAGTGCTGGCGATGGAAGGCATCGATTCGCCCTTCGCGGCGGTTCCAACCGTGCCGCCAGAACAAATACTTGAATTCATGAAGCGCATCGCCGACAAACACAAGGACGCCGACGGGATTTACATGCTCGGCTCGGCATGGAAAACCGTCGAGATCATCGATCGCTTGGAAAAAGACACCGGCTTAACCGTCGTCCACGCCGGCCCCGCGCGGGCATGGGAAACGCAATTGCGCCTCGGCCTCCGCCATCCGATCCCGGGATACGGGCGATTGCTCGCGGAGATGCCATCCTAGCTTCCAAATCTCGCGATCGATTGCGAATATTTGTTGACCGTATTGGTACCGAACGCGTGAGGAAGGTGACAGCTGTGGTCGGTAAACTTCTGGTAATGCTTGTCGTAGCAGCGTCGTGTGTCCACGCCATTGGCACGGCGTTCGCGCAAGACAAGATCCGCATCGCCTGGGCCGGTGCCAGCCCCGCCAACGCGGCTGTCTGGGTGCTACAGGAAAAAAAGTTGCTGCAAAAATACGCAGTCGAGCCTGAGATCATCAGCATCAGCGCAAGCCCGATCGTTTTGCAGGCTTTATTAGCGGGTGAGATCGACGTCTCCGCAACATCGGTCGCGACGCTAGTTAGCTCCCGTTTAGCGGGAGCGGACACAGTAATGATACTCGGCATGGTCCGCACATTCGTCGATCATATTATCACCGCGCAAAACATCGCCAGCGCCGAGCAGCTGAAGGGCAAGATCGGCGGTGTCAATCGGATCGGCAGCACTTCTGATCTCGGCCTGCGATTTGCGCTCAGACGGCTGGGAATAGATCCAGATAAGGACGCGAAAATCATTACCGCCGGCGGCAACCCGGAGCGTTTCGCAGCGCTGTCGAAGGGCGTGATCAACTTCACTATCATCCCTGAGCCCTTCGTGCGCCAAGCGTTGCAGCTGGGGTTTCGCGATCTTTTCGATATCGGCTCGTTGAAGATTCCCTTCTGGTGGAACAGCGTGCTATCGCGCGAAGCGATCGTGAAAGCGAAACGGCCGCTGCTTTTGAAATTCTCCCGCGCGATGATCGAGGCGATCCACTTCAACAAAACCCACAAGGAAGAGGCAAAAGCGATTTGGGGAAAATACCTGAAAATCTCCGACCAAGAGGGTCTCGAACG
>DASXSW010000197.1:0-9197 GCA_036505755.1 Binatia bacterium
TGAAAAAAGCCGACGGCGCCAAGGTGGTGGGGAAAAAAATCGGCCTGACCAGCAAGGCGATGCAGAAGATGCTCAACGTCGATCAGCCAGATTACGGTCATATTTTGGACAACATGGTTTTGCCGGACGCGGCGGTTTTCCGGGCGGGCGAATTGATTCAGCCGAAGATCGAGCCGGAGATCGCGTTTATTCTCGACCGCGAACTGAAAGGACCGGGTGTCACTCCGACGCAGGTTCTCGCTGCGACCCGGTTTGTCGTTCCGGCGCTGGAGATCATCGACAGCCGAATCGAGGGTTGGAAAATCAAGCTCTGCGACACCATCGCCGATAATGCATCTTCTGCTCGCGTGGTACTCGGCAACTCGCCAAAGCGCATCGAGGAGTTCGACCTCAAGCTTGTCGGAATGGTTCTCGAAAAAAACGGCGATATCGTACAGACCGGCGCTGGTGGCGCCGTTTTGGGTCATCCCGCGGTTGCCGTCGCATGGCTGGCCAATGCGGTGGGACAATTTGGCGTGAGTCTTGGCGCGGGGGAAATCGTCATGCCGGGGGCTCTTTGTGCGGCCACCGACGTGAGCGCGGGCGATTTGCTGCAAGCTTCGTTCGACGGCCTCGGCACGGTTTCAGTTCGGTTCGCATAGGGGGAGACGATGGATCAAGTCCGCGCGGCGATCTTGGGCTCCGGCAATATCGGCACCGACCTCATGTACAAACTCAAACGGAGCGATCTCCTGCGCCCCGTGCTCATGGCCGGCATCGTTCCTGATTCGGAGGGCTTAGCGCGGGCGCGCCAAGAGGGCTTGGCAACTACCACCGAGGGCATCGACGGATTGCTCAAGCAAAGAGAGTCCTTCGATATCGTCTTCGATGCGACCACGGCAGCGGCCCACAAAAAGCATGCGCCGCTCCTGCGTGATGCCAAAAAAATCGCCATCGATTTAACCCCTGCGGCAGTGGGGCCTTACATCATTCCGCTGGTAAATCTCGATGAACATGTCGGCGCGAGCAACGTTAACCTTGTGAGTTGCGGCGGTCAGGCCACCGTGCCGCTGGTGAGCGCGCTCGACGAGGTGGCCCCGGTCGAATACGCCGAGATCGTCGCGACGATTGCGAGCAAAAGCGCGGGTCCTGGCACAAGGCAGAATATCGACGAATTCACTGAAACTACCGCTCGAGGATTGGAGAAGATTGGCCACGCAGCGCGCGGCAAGGCGATCATTGTGTTAAATCCGGCCGAGCCGCCGATCCTCATGCGCAATACCGTGTACGGCGTCCTGCCAGATGCCGACGCGGCCAAGATCCTTCGCTCGATCGAATCCATGGTCGAGCGCATCAAGCAGTATGTGCCCGGCTATCGCCTGCGCGCAAAACCGTTGATTCAAGATTTGTCTAATGGCGAGCGAAAAAAGAAAGTAACTCTTTTCGTCGAAGTCGAAGGAGCCGGGGATTTCTTGCCGAAATATGCCGGCAATCTCGATATCATGACTTCAGCGGCGGTAAAGGTCGGCGAAGAAATCGGCCGGCACCTGCGCGCCGGCACTTGGACAAAATAAACAGCGGAGATGACACAATGAGCGAGAAAACCTTCGTCCATATATTGGACAGTTCTCTGCGAGACGGCAGCCACGCGTTAAGTCACCAATACACCGCGGCTCAAGTCAGCAGCGTAGCGCGCGGCTTGGACGACGCCGGGGTCGAGATGATTGAGGTCTCCCACGGCGACGGCTTGGGCGGCTCGACCATCACTTACGGATTCTCGAAGCAATCCGAAATGGAGTTACTCCAGGCGGCATCCGAGGTCATCAAGAATGGCAAGCTCGCGGTGTTGCTGCTGCCAGGGATCGGCACCAAGGACGATCTCAAAATGGCCGCCGACTACGGCGCAAAAGTGGCGCAGATCGCCACGCATGTCACGGAAGCGGATATCGCCGAGCAGCATATCGGAGTCGCCAAAAAGATGGGCATGCAAGTGATCGGCATGCTCATGCTGTCACACATGGGATCGCCTGAAACGATCGCCGAGCAGGGAAAACTCATGGAAAGCTACGGCGCTGACGTAGTTTTGGTCACCGACTCCGCCGGCGCGCTCATGCCCGATACGGTCAAGCAACGGGTCGCGGCGTTGCGCGCGGCGGTAAAGATCGGCGTCGGCTTCCACGGCCACAACAATCTTTCTCTTGCCGTTGCCAACAGCGTCGCCGCGATTGAAGAAGGCGCGCGCTGGCTCGACGCTTGTACCTGCGGCCTGGGCGCTGGTTCCGGAAACACGCCGACCGAAGTTCTGGCCGCAGTGTTGGATAAAATGGGATATGAGACCGGTATCAATCTATGGAAGATTATGGACGTCGCCGAGAATATCGTGCGCCCGATGATGCCGAAACCGGTAAGAATCGGTAAAGTCAGTCTGACCATGGGTTACGCCGGAGTCTATTCGAGCTTTTTGCTCCATGCCGACAAAGCCGCCGAACAGTTCGGTGTTGACGCCCGCGATATTTTGGTCGAGCTCGGCAAGCGCAAAGTTGTCGGTGGACAGGAAGACATGATCGTCGAGGTGGCGATGATGTTGGCGGAGAAGCAGAACAGTACGCCGAGATAAAGAAGTGAGGACTAATGACCATGGAAAAAGAGCCGCAAGGTAAATACATCCAGGCGCGGGATCTGAAGCTTCACTATCACGAGTTTGGCAGTGGCTATCCGGTTATATGCATTCACGGCGCGGGTCCGGGCGCGTCGGGATGGAGTAACTTCAAAGGAAACGTCGACGCGTTTGCGAAACAGTACCGCACGATCCTCTTTGACATGCCGCAATTCGGAAAATCGGATAAGCCGGTGATTAAGGATCAGCGGCTGACGTTCCTGGCCGATGTGCTCGATGCGTTCATGACGGAAACAGGAATCGAAAAAGCGCATTTTATCGGCAACTCGATGGGTGGCCAGGCGGCGCTGAAGCTCGCCGTCGATCATCCGAATCGAGTCGACAAGTTGGTCGTAATCGGCAGCGGCGTGATCAAGGCGGGAAGCATATTCCAACCGATGCCTCTGGAGGGGATCAGAAACATCGCCAACTATTATAAAGACGGCGGCCCGTCCATCGCAAAAATGCGCCAGCTGTTGGAAAGCTTGGTGAGCAACAAATCTCTCATTACCGAAGAATTGGTCCAAGAGCGCTTCGAAGCGAGCAACGATCCGGAGTTAATCGCGCTCGCCAAGCACGGCGCGCCCGGCACGGAGGATCTCTATTTCGATTTGCTCAAAGTGCAGGCCAAGACGCTGGTGGTGTGGGGGCAGGATGATCGGGCCGGCGCGCTCGATGTCGGGCTGTTCATGTTGCGCCGCCTTGCCGATGCGCGCATGCATATCTTTCCACGCTGCGGCCATTGGGCGCACGTGGAGCACCGCGACGAGTTCAATCAAGTGGTGCTGAATTTTTTTAAACACGCGTGACCTTCGAATCGATTTCAACCATGGCTATCGACGATCCAATCGGCGCCGCTTCCATGCCTCTCTCCCTCGGCAAAGAGCGGGAGCAGTGGGTCAAACGAGCGTGGGACGCGATTGACGAAGACAAGCTTGGCGAGCTCAACCGCATGATGGCGAGCATCGCCAGCCCGACCGGAGAGGAAAAGCAGCTGGCGCTGGCGCTGGTGGATGTCATGAATGCCGGCGGCATCGGCGCCTTTTTCCAGCCTATGTGTGGCGATCAAGGCAATGCGATCGGCCGTATCGCGGGAGCTGGAGATGGCGCTGCCCTAATGCTGTATGCTCCGTTGGATACGGCGTTCTCAACCGATGAGGAAGAGGAGTGTCCGTGGCTTGGCGACCGATTGCCGGCAGATATGACAACCAATGCGTCCGTCCAAGACCGCGAGGTTGTCGGTATGGGCGCGGAAAATCCCAAGGGATACGCCGCTTGCGCGATTGCCGCGGCACAGGCGATAAAGGCGGCAGGTGTGTCGCTGCAAGGTTCGCTGTTAGTGGGGTTGGGAGCAGGAGGCATGCCGACCAACCGGCGGCCGTCGTTGCCCAAATTCCATGCCGGCCAAGGCGCTGGTTGTGCTTTCATGTTGGAACAAGGCGTGCGCGGTGATTTCGCGATCATCGCGAAACCGGGTTGGTCGGTGGCCTGGGAAGAGGTGGGATTGTGCTGGTTCAAAGTAATCGTGCGTGGCGATTTGAATTACACCGGCGTTCGCCATGTCGTCAAAGGCAGAAATCCCATCGTTCACGCCGCCAAGGCGATCAGCTTGCTGGAAGAATGGTTTTCCGAGTACACAAAGAAAAATACCTCGGGACTGGTGGCGCCCCAGGGATCGATCAATGCGATTCAAGCGGGCTGGACTCATAAGCCGGCGTTCGTTCCCGCGGCGTGCCATTTTTATGTCGATCTCAGGATCAGCCCGCGTGTGAGTCCAATGGAAGCCAAGCGTCAGTTTGGCGCAGCCGTCGAGCGAATCGTCAAGGCGAATCCGGAACTGTCGGTGGAATGGGAAATGATTCTCAGCATCCCGGGCAGTTTCACCGATCCTAATAGCTGGATCGTGCAATCTTGCATGCGCGCGTGGGAATTCGTCGAAAGAAAAAAACATTCGCCGCGCGCCGGAACCAGCGGCGCAACCGATGCAAATATCTTGCGCGCCGCAGGAATCCCCACCGCGCGTCTCGGCATGCCGCGTCTCGCAGCCGCCAACGGCACCCAACGGAGTGTATTTTCCATGGAGAGAAGCAACATTGCCGGCATGAAACAGCTGACCAAATGTTTGGTGTACGCAGCCGTCGATACCTGTACGCGGGATCGGCAAGAAGTTCTCCACTCCGCCGCGGGGAGGCGGTTATGAAAAATTCTCTCGAGATCGAATACGACGGTACCAGGCATGGAATCTAGCGCCGCCCACACCGCGGATCAGGAGCGCCAGCGCAGGTCGCGAGCCAGTCCTTGGCCGCGTTACGATGAGGCCTCACTGGGATTTCGCAATTACTGGTATCCCGCGATGATGTCACACAAACTGCGCCGCCGCCCGGTTGCCTTAAGAATCCTCGGCGAGAAATTGCTCTTCATCCGGCAGCAAGGAAGATGTTTTGCCATCGAGGATCGGTGTGCGCACCGGGGAATGCCGCTTTCTATCGGCCGCTGCGAATTTCCCGGCACCAACACGATCACCTGTCGCTATCATGGCTGGACGTACGATGTTGGCGATGGAGTCTGCGTCGCCGCTTTGACCGACGGGCCCGATTCGCCGGTTGTCGGCAAGGCGAAAATAAAAACCTACCCGATCGAAGAGCGTAAGGGGTTGATCTGGGTTTTTATCGGTGATGGCGCACTTCCTGCGTTTGAAGAGGATTTACCCGAGGAGCTTTTGCGTCCGGATGCAGTCCTGGGGGTTCGAGTAACCTTGCGGGCCGGCAATTGGCGGTTGGCGGCGGAGAACGGGCTCGATCCTTCGCATGCGGCCTATCTTCATCGCAACTCGTGGCTGACGTTGTTCCGAAAATTTCCAGCTGCCAAGACCAACGTAGCGCCTCAAATCGTCGACCAGTGGGTTGGGTACACGCAGACCGCGCCGCTCATGGAGGCCAACTATCCCGGACTGGGCGTTTGGCCCAATGGCGAGTGGTGGAAGCGGCCGCGAAAAGGGTCGCCGACGAAAACGCAACTGAGGCTGCCCGGTTATTTGCGCGTCAATCCCTTTCCGGCTCCAGGCATTGTGCATTTCGAGTGGTATGTCCCGGTGGATGAACGGCATCATCGCTACTTTCAGTTTTCGGTCAAGTGGACCAGCGGGTTCAAGGCCTTGCAGTTTCGTTTGGCGTACTGGTTTTGGTGGCGCTGGTTAGCTCACGTGCAATTCAACGGGCAAGATGCTCGGATGGTAAAATTAATGGATCCTTTTTACGCTGAAGAAGACGGCTGGAGGCGCGAGAAACTCTATCGTCCCGATGTCGGACTGACCGCGTGGAGGAAGCACTGCCACGAGCACGCGCGCGCCGTGCAGAAAATCGCCAGCGTTCCGAATGAGCCGCAAGAGATGTTCTAAGGTGTTTCCTATCTAACGATCAGCATGTTTATGAGCGATGATAACAGCGGCAGTAGGCGAGGCGAAAAGCAATGTTAGGACTTGGCTTGGCTGTGTCGCATGCGCCGTCCATGTTTCGCGGCCGGGAACATTGGCCGCAGATTCACCGGGTGCTCACGGACGGCGTGCCACAGCCAGCGGAAATCGAAAAGGAAACCCCGGAGGTCATACAAACTTATATCGATCGAATCCATCTGGGTTTCGCGGCGCTCAAGCAACAGCTCGAAGCATTCAAGCCCGATGTTCTTTTGGTCGTCGGGGACGATCAGGCGGAAGTTTTTACTGAAGCGAACATGCCGACCTATTGTTTGTTCACCTGCGCCGAGGTTCACGGATCCATCAACATCGGGCTCATCGGCGAGCCGGAAGAAGAAAACCACATCACGCTGCGCTGCGGTTCCGAGTTAGCGCGTCATCTACTCGATGCGCTCAACCATATGGGATTCGACGTTTCAGAGACTAAGGAGCTCAAGCCGGTCGGCCGGCCCAAGAGAGGGCTCGGCCACGCTTTCACCCGGCCCGTGGCAAAGGTTACGCCGCAATTGAATGTTCCAATAATTCCGCTTCATGTTAACTGCTATTTCGCGCCGATGCCGTCGGCGCGCCAGTGTTACGAACTCGGCCGCGCGATCGCCCGCGCACTTAAAGATCGGCCGGAGAGAGTGGCGATCCTGGCATCAGGAGGTCTTTCCCATGATCCGCGCGGACCGCGCGCGGGTTGGATCGATACAGCTTTGGATCGCTGGGTGCTCGAGCAATTGCGATCCGGAAACGTCGAAGCATTGTGTCATCTGTTCGAGTTCGATTCCGACACATTACGCAGCGGCACGGGTGAAATCAGAAGTTGGATTGTGGTCGCCGGCGCCTGCAGCGGAACCCGCGCCACCATTGTCGATTATATTCCGGCTCATCATGCCGTGACGGGACTCGGGTTCGCGCACTTTAATTTTTTGCCGTAGAAGAATCGGTCGCCTGGCCGAAAGAGAACAATCGTGAGTAAACCTCAGGAAGTGAAAAAACCGCAACCTAGCGTTGCCAATACCGGCAAGGCCGGAGTGCGCTATCGAAAAGAGGCGCTGGAATCTTTCTACGACGGCTTCAAGGCAGCGGGAATCGACTTCGCGGTTTTCCTTCCCGACAGCATGCTCGACGGCGTCGAGCAGCTGATCATCGAACGCGGCAGTATCGAGACTTACCAATGTTCGCGCGAAGACGAAGGCATCGCGATGGCGATGGGCGCTTTCTTGGTCGGCAAACGGCCGGTCGCGTTGATGGAGGGTTCGGGAATCGGTATGTCGGCGCTGATTCTAGCCCGAGGGATTGTCCAGAAAACGCCGACGATGTTGATCATCGGCCACAACAGCACTCTCGGTGAGCGCTATGATTATCACAGCGCGACTCGACTAGTGGCGGAGCCGGTTCTGCGCGCTCTCGATATTCCCTGTCACGTTCTTTTCGATCCCGGTGATATCCGCAAGGTCATCGTCGAGGCCCAAGCGACCATTGAAGGACAACGATTGCCTTTCGGCATTTTGGTGCCGAGCCACGTCATTCGCGAGATCGGGGACAATCGATGAACCGGACCGAAGTTCTCCGCCACATCGTGAGTCTGCGCAACGGCGACCCGATGATTATCAGTCCCGGGCTGGCGAATTACACGATCGCCGAAGCGAAGGATGAACCGTTGACTATCTATAATATGGATATGCCCTATGCTACGCCGATGGCTCTTGGCGCGGCCCTCGGTTGGCCTGAGCGCAGAGTGATATCGATCGAAGGTGATGGGGCGATGCTTGCGGGCCCTGGCATATTATCAACCGTAGCTCGCTATCAACCGAAAAACCTATTGATATTTGTCTTCGATAACGGCGCATACTTGACGACGGGTTCGGGCAAAGCTCCGACCGCAACCGCGTTCGGGACCGACATTGAACAATTGGGACGCGCGGCGGGCATGAAAAACACGAGAACCGTGCGTGACATCGACGCGGCAAAGAGCGCCGTTCGCGCCGCGTTTACAGAGCCGGGGCCTTGGTTGATTGTCGCAAAGGTCGACAAGCAAGACCGTCCCGCCGAACGGGGACGGCATTCCCTGCCGATGTATGTTTACGAGGCGGGCTTGATATTTCATCGGGCGGCGTTGCAAGAACAGTCAGCAAAAAATAACAACGAGAAAAATCCAGCGTAACGAGGGGAGTGCCATATGTACGAGTCCACGTCTCGCCGAATTGTTCCATTCGTTGTGATTTTGCTGATCGGAGCCGCGCGCGCGGAGTGCCAGGAGTGGAAAACGAAGTGGGATAAAGTTCTGGCGGACGCCAAGAAAGAGGGGAAGGTCGCCGTCGCCGGTCCACCAGGCACCGCCTATCGCGAGGTCATGCGAGGATTCGAAAAAAAGTATCCCGAGATCGCGCTCGAGTTTCAGAGTTTTACGCCGTCTAACTTTACCGCACGATTTTCCAAAGAGCGTCAGGCGGGACAATATCTTTGGGATATCTACGTGACCGGTCCCACCGGTTTTGATATTTCTGCGAAAAAGGCGGGAGACCTGGACCCGATCCGGCCGCTTTTCATTCTTCCCGAAGTGCTCGACGAAAAGGCATGGTTCGGCGGATTCGACAAAGCATTTTTGGATTCGGAAAAAAAATATATTTTCGCGTTTCAAGCACAGATCACACCGCAAGTCTTGATCAACCGGGAATTTGTTTCGGAGAAAGATTTGAACAGCATCAAAGGCCTCTTGGATCCTAAATGGAAGGGCAAGATCGCGATCAATGATCCCAGAGTCGATGGAGCGGGAAATGGTCGCATTGCGTTATGGGCCGGCCAGATGGGCGAGGAATTTGTCCGCGCCTTGCTCAAGCAGGACCTAACGCTGACTCGCGATGACCGTCAGCTTGCCGATTGGCTGGCACGCGGAAAATTTCCCATCGCCATCGGCGTGAATGATACCGATGTCGCCGAGCTGCAAAAGTTGGGCGTCGGAGCAAAGGTCGAACCACTGGGTGGTAAGTTGGCCGAAGCGTGGCGGCTGAGCACGGGCTGGGGCGCTGCGCGTTTAGTGAACAAAGCGCCGCACGTCAATGCGGCCACAGTGTACGTCAATTGGCTACTGTCCAAGGAAGG
>DASXSW010000198.1:0-5231 GCA_036505755.1 Binatia bacterium
TCATGGCCCCCCTCGCATCACTACTTGTTCATCAGCAAGCAAAGGCTCTCGGCGAATCGGTTGAAAAATTTCCCAGGACGCGACTTCCAGAACTTCTTGAGGGCCTTGTCAAAGAGATATCAGATGAGAACCGGCAAATCGATTTTCGCCAACGATTAGCCCAGAGTGCGCAAATTACCTTGAATTAACGAAGAAAACGGGGTTGATCGGTTATCTCTTTCGGCATCACGCAGGATACCGGTAACCTGTGTTATGTGGGAAAGTAGGAGGCTGGGGCACCATTAGTAAGAACTTTCCCTCTGTGTGTCCTCTACTTTGCCATAACTTTGCCAGAACCATTTGCTCCAATGTGTTCCAATCGGCAAATAGACAGTGAGCGTAGCGCCTTCAGACGCTTGGATTCATTCAGTTGACGACCAATGATGACACATAGTCCCGGTACTCTCTCAGGACTGAAAATCCTCGTGTCGGGTCGATCTCACGAAAGATTGGCTCGTAGGAGAAATCAGTTCAATCCTAGCGCCGCCCTCTGGCTTTCTTTCGTTACCGAATCAACTTATCCGCTCTTACCAACACATTCGGCGGAATCGTCAGGCCGATCTGCTTCGCTGTTTTGAGATTGATGATAAACTCGATCTTATCAACCCCCTCCACCGGCAAGGCCTCTGGGTTTAACGCCGTAAGAATCCGCTGGACGTACTTCGCTGACAGGCGGCCCATTTCGTGGAAGTTCACGCCGCACGCGGCGAGACCTCCCTAGACGACATGAGTTATTAGGTCGACATCGTCGGTAACCTCTTTACCCTTGCCGTATCGATGATTACAATAGTTGAGATTCGCGTTACTCGCCATCGGGTCCGACAGTGCGAGATAGGCATCCACTTCTCCGGCCTTAAGCACTCGCACACCCGCTGAAGTTCCTCGACCGTTGTGATACCGTTCGACAACTTCGATTCCTCATTGCTTTGCAGCCTCCATCGCCGCTTTGGAGGCCTCGATGGAAGGAGCCTGCGGGGGTCATAAAATGTCACTACGCGGCGCAGCTTCAGGATAATCTCTTTAAGAATCTCTAGGCGCTTCTCGGAGAGCTTCGGTCACCGGGGTTATAGACACCTGTGAGTCTTCCCCCCGGTTTTGCGAAACATTCTAGTTTTTTCCATTGGACCCCCCCCGGGGGTACTTTCGCGGTCGTGTGCGTAAGGTTAGCTAGGCGGTCTACAGAAATAGCTCTTCCAACTTTGGAATACCCCCCCAGGGTGCTACCCTGTTCCACGGAAAAGGTGAAGAGAGAAGCCGCTGGAAGCGCACAAAGGAGACCACCAATGCCCGCCCCGGTGGCGCGACCCGGACGACGCGCCATGATCATGACCCTGAGTTCGGTCACGACGCGTCTCACTTAGGAACCGCCGGACGCCCAATCCGGAGTGCCGGGTTTCCCATGGACGCCATACAGATACCGAGGCGGTGCGTACCCACGATACAAAGTTCAGATTCCGCCTCGATCTTCCGGTTTGCAAGATCTGTCAATCGCTTGAAGCTTTGGAGCGGTACCGGCCAGCATTTCTTCCTTCGCTCGGTTTTCTACTACGAGTTGGTCATCACCGACGCTTAGTTGACTGACCTTGTCGATCATTTTTTTTTAATCCATGCCCATGTCATGTAAGGTTTTGAACCGCGCCAGAAGCGTCGACCTTTGCGGTTATCCCGTCACCGTTCGTTTTCTTTGCTGCTGTAGCCATCATTTTCTCTCCTCTCAAATTTTAGCTTTAGGCCGCGGGTGTCGATTGTGATAGAAATGTGATTATCCGATATGCAGAATAGAGAGAATCCTAACAGCCAAGAGCGTAGGGAAGGGCGGTTTTCACTGTAGGTTATTGTAGGTTGTTGCGCATAACTGGGGACGGAAAGAATTCTCGAAATCAAGTGTACGGGGAACCGTACCGGGGGTTCAAATCCCTCCCTCTCCGCCATTCTTTCCGAGATTTCGATCTGCTTACAGGCCGAATCGATAACGAGTCGGTTTCTCATCGAGCTTCGGCATCCGGTAGGCTGCAGTGCAGCCCGCCGTCCGGCATTCTTGGCTGCAGCGACAACTGGTCGTAGAGCGCGCTTGGAATCTGGGTTCGAAAGCTCTGTAGCGAGAAAAACAAAAGATTAGCATCAAGTCCTGTGCTTGATGTCTAGCGCCCAGGCGCCGTTATCGTCGAAGATGGCTTCTTTGAAAAGCGTGTCGTAGAAAACTTCGATCATCTCGCCATTGCCGCGTATCTTTGCGACCCTGAGCGATGTCCAGATATCCTCCCAGGGTATCAGCTTCATTCGAATGTGGTTGCCTAGTAAGTTGGGAGTGTCGTTGAGCGTGGTCGATCGCTCGCCGGCGCTTGTACTCATTGAATCCTGATCGGTTCGACCATGACCATTGTTGCTGTATCGCATCAATCTGCCTCTCATCGAAGTGTAAGTGTTCTGAACAAATCGCGGATGATACGATCTGAGCCAGACGTTGTTTTGACGAGCAAAAGCAATCGAGATGCCACGATTCACAAATTGTGCAGAATCGATGACTTAAATTGTTTCACGTTCGCCGCTGCAAAAGAATTTTGTAAACCGATCTAACAGATATCTCTCGGGATGAAAGCGCTAATCAAATTGCCTTTTGAAATTTCATTGTGCCCGATTACTTAGAACGGCTTTACGAAGTAAAATCTAGTCATTTGGAAAACGTTAAATGATTTAACACTGTGTACAAAAACATGAGCGCGCGTGGTCGTTTATCAAAGATAAGATATTTCGATCGAAGATCGTCATTTTGTAGAAAACCGGTCGGCTCTATGGTAGCTTTCAAACGTTCGCCGGGATCCTACAAAATTCGGTCGATTGGAGAGGTGACCGAGCGGTTGAAGGTGCACGACTGGAAATCGTGTGTACCCCTAATAAGGGTACCGGGGGTTCGAATCCCCCCCTCTCCGCCAGCAAAAGGGCGAGTGCTGAGGGCTCAATGAAGCCAGAATCGGTTAATAATCCTCAGTCGTCGTGTTCCAGTACTCAGCACTCAAAGGGTAGGATGTCGATTGCTGATAGTTAGGTCCTGTGCAAGGCGGCACCGTGAACTCCGTCAGATCCGGAAGGAAGCAGCGGTAACGGATCACCCCTGTGCCACAGGGTAACCTGGCTGTCAGCAATGGGCATCCCGCAAAGCGTGGCGAAGCGCAGAGAAGGGAATGAGGAGCTAAACATTCATTCCTCTAGGGTGTTATGTCTTATCTAGTAATCGCACGGAAATGGCGGCCGCAACGGTTCGAGGATATCGCCGGCCAGGAGCATATTTCACGAACGCTGCAAAACGCCCTTCGGACCAAACGTATCGCGCACGCCTATCTTTTTACTGGAGTGCGCGGAGTCGGCAAAACAACGGCCGCTCGCATTCTAGCCAAGGCGTTGAACTGTGACGACGGGCCCACGGCGACTCCGTGCAACAAATGTAGCCATTGCGAAGAAATTGCTCAGGGAAGCTCAATCGACGTTCTCGAAATTGACGGCGCGTCGAATCGCGGCATCGATGAAGTTCGGCAGATCATTGAGAATGTCCGCTATCAACCGGCAAACTGCCGATTTAAGATCTATATCATCGACGAAGTTCATCAGGTTACCAAGGATGCCTTCAATGCGCTCTTGAAAACATTGGAGGAGCCGCCGCCGTCAGTAAAGTTTATCCTCGCGACCACGGAACCGTATCGCTTGCCGGATACCATTCTTTCACGTTGCCAACGTTACGACTTCCGCCGGATTAGTCTTCGCGAAATCGTCCAGCGCCTGGTCACCATCGCCAAAAGCGAAGGACTCGATATAACCGAAGGCGCGCTGGCCTTACTTGCGCGGGAAGCCGACGGCAGCATGCGCGACGCGCAGTCTTTGCTGGAGCAAGTGCTTGCGTTTGCCCAACCGACGGAGGGCACGGACAAGTCCGCGTGTGTCGATGAATCTCTGCTGCAGGAGATTCTCGGCCTGGCTGAGCGACGTATTCTCTATCAACTTTCGGCGGCCGTCCTCGCAGGCGATGCCCAGCGATGCGTGGAGCTGGTGGCTACGGTCGTGAATCAAGGACGCGATCCCAATCGTTTTTCGCGCGATCTCGTCGAGCATTTTAGAAACCTTCTAGTGGCGCGTTTGGCAGAAAATAGCGTAACGTCGGCGGCGGGCAAAGATCTCTCGATGATTGGCAATGCGCCTCTGCTGGATCTTCCCGACCAGGAGATCGCCGACTTGCGCGAGCAGGCGCAGCAGGTCTCGGTCGACATGCTGCTCGACTATTTCGATTTCATGGCTGACGGCGACGAAGAAATCGGTCGCTCGGCCATGCCACGCTTTGCCCTGGAATCGGTATTGGTTCGACTAGCGACTTTGCCAAAAGCGCTGCCGGTGGCGGAACTGATCGAACGGTTGGAGCGCCTGGAAAGGAAGTCTATGGCGCGTGTTGCCGACGAATCAACGACGCGCGTGAAAGAACGGCTGGCGCCGTCAGCTGAGCCTGCATCCTTGTCATCGCCGAACGAGGTCTCGACGCACCGCGGCGAATCCCAGGTTTGGGAGGAGTTCGTGGCGTTTGTCAGCAAGGAGCAAAAATTTTTGGCGTCGCACCTGGCTTCAGGATCGGCGCTAACTTTACCACCCGGTCAGCTACGAATCGGCGTGTCAGAGCGTCACCATCTGGCGTTTTTACAAGATCGCGATAACCTCGCAACGCTCAATGAACTGGCCAAGCGGTTCTTCGCTCAGGATGTCGCGCTCCAGATCGCGAGCGTGGGTTCGGATAGCGCGCCAAAGTCACCCGAGATGATTATGCCTGGGCCGATGAATGCAGCCGAAGAACGGAGCCCAATGGTCAAAGAGGCGTTACGCATCTTCGGCGGTTCGATTCGTAACATGCGCAGGGATGGCTAGTGTCTCATGCTTCGGCCAAGCCTAGCCCAGTAGGGGTGAATCAGTAGGAGGTAAGGAAATGGCAAGCATAGGCGGAATGGGCAATTTACTAAAGCAAGCCCAAGAAATGCAGGCACGGATGGCGAAAATCCAGGAGGAGCTGGGCCAAAAGACCGTGGAGGGCTCTGCGGGGGGCGGGATGGTGCAGGTGACAGTGAATGGCCAGTTCAATCTTGTGGCCGTCAAGATCGAGCCGTCAGTGATCAACGGCAGCGAAAAGGAGATGTTGGAAGATCTTATCCTCGCTGCGG
>DASXSW010000199.1:0-6085 GCA_036505755.1 Binatia bacterium
TGGCAGCGGCGCGCTGTCGGTGATCAGAAACTCCGCTCATCCCAACGCGACAAAGATCTTCGTCAATTGGCTGCTCGGCAAAGAAGGCCAGGAGATCTATGGCAAGGCCATGGGACAAGCGACGCGTCGTCTCGACGTCGACACGAAGTGGCTCGTCGAATTCGGCACCCGCGCGTCGAAGGATTTCTTGAGCGTCGAAGAAAACCAGAGGCGAGAGAATTCCAGTGAAGAAGTGCTCACCCAGCTCTGGCCCAAAGCGATTAAACTTGCCAACGATTTGCTGCAGTAGGCATGTAATGTCAAATCTCGCTCATCGCCCTTCACTGTGTTAAAACCACTTTTATACTTTCCAACATTCAACTGTCATTTCGACCGAAGGGAGAAATCTTTCCTTGCCCAGATGCCTCACATGCATTCGGAATGACCCGTCGGCAAAGTTGAGAAAGCTTCATCGTGGCGCCGTCAAGACGAGTGCCCACGCTCTCACGCTAACTATAGTTATCCTTCTGCTTTTGCTTTTCCGTGAGGCGCTGGGCCAAAGCACAACTCGAACGTCCGTCAGCCTCATCTACGAAGCCATCGCCGCCACCAACGCGACCCTCTGGCTGGCCGAGGATGCCCGGCTCTTTCAAAAATACGGTCTTGACGCCAAGGTCGTGCACGCGCGCGGCGCGATACCGGTGCAGGCTCTGGTCGGCGGCTCGGTCGAATTTGGCGCCTTCAGCGGCTCTTCCACGGTCGCCGCCGTGCTTGCCGGCAGCGACATTGTTTTTGTCGCCGCAAAAGGCAATTTCGCCGTGATGTCCTTCTGGGTAAGACGCGACTCGCCGATCAAGAGTCTCGCCGAACTGAGAGGGAAAACCATCGGCGTCACCCGCGCCGGCTCGGCGAGCCACGCGATTGCCCGGCTGGCGCTCAAATCGGCGGGGTTGACCGACCGCGAGGTGAAATACTTGCATCACGGCGGCTTGCCGGAATCGTTCGCTTCTCTAGATCAGGGCATCGTTGAAGCGAGCATGGGCTCGCCGCCGCGCCCGGGTTTCAAAGAATTACTCGATCTGTCGTCGCTCAAGATTCCCTTTCTGCAGGGCGCTATCGAAGTACAGCGGAGTTTCCTGCAAAACCGGCGCGAGGCCGTACTCAACATGCTGAAAGCCTACGTCGAAACCATCAAGCTCGCCAAAGAGAAACCGGAGCTCGCCATCGCTGCAATCTCCAAGCGCATGAGAGTGCCGGTGGAAATCGTCCGTCCGGTTTATCAGCCTCACGAAAATGTTTTGGAAGAGATCCCCTACGTGCGCCGCGACTCGGTGCAAGTGATTCTCGATCAGTATCCCAAAGAACAGTTAAAAGGCCTTTCTTACGAAAGGCTGGTCGATAACAGTCTACTGCAGCAACTGGAAGATTCCGGATTTATCAAGAATCTCTATCGTCGTAATCCGTAGGGGCAGGTTTCAAACCTGCCCCTACACGATAAAATCACGAAAAACTTTGCGGTTGAGGAAACTGAATTATGGATAACCTGACTCGTCAGATCGCTGATTTCGCCGCCGCCTTAAAATATGATCAGCTACCGGCGCAAGTGATCGCCGCCGGCACGAGATCTTTGGTGGACGCCTTGGCCTGCGCCATTGCGGCGCATGACTGCGAGCCCGCGCGTATGGGCTTGCGTCTCGCGCGTGGAGCCGTCCCTGAACGCTTTCCTGGTCGAATCATCTGCCACGGCGAAAAATCATCAGCCGAAAGTGCCGCGTTCGTCAACACCGCGATGATTCGCAATCTTGACTTCAACGACGAGTATCCCGGTGGCCATCCCAGCGATTGTCTGGGAGCCTTTCTCGCCATCGCCGAGGCGGCGAACGCCGACGGCCGGCGCCTGATCGAAAGTCTGGTCATCGCCTATGAGCTTTTCTTGCGTCTCAGCGACGCAACCGGTTTACGCTACAAAGGCTGGGACCAGGGATTCGCCGTCGGCATCGGCGCCGCCGCAGGCGTCGGGCACTTGTTGAATCTCTCGCGCGAACGATTGGCTGAAGCGATTGCCATCATTACCGTCGCCAACGTGCCGATGCGCAACACCCGCGCCGGCGAATTGTCCCTCTGGAAAGGCGCGGCCACAGCATTTGCCACTCGCAATGGCACTTTCGCCGCGCTGCTCGCCGGCGAGGGCATGACGGGAGCAGATAAGCCATTCGAGGGCAAACACGGTCTTTGGGATTTGATTACCGGACCATTTGAGCTTCAGCAACTGCCGACCGAGGGCGGTCCGTACCGTGCACCGGAGATACGGCTGAAATATTGGCCGGTGGAATACAACGGCCAACTGCCGGTTTGGGCCGCATTGGAACTTCGCTCCCAAGTCGATTGGCGCGAGCTCACCGAAATTGCGATCGGCGTCTACACTTTTTGTTACACCGAGATCGGCAGCGAGGCGGAAAAGTGGGACCCGAAAACGCGAGAGACCGCCGATCACAGCCTGCCGTATATTTTTGCTAAGGTATTGGTCGATGGCACGATCACGCTGGCGGCCTTCGAAGAAGCGGCATACCGCGACCCGACCTTGCGGCCATTGATGAACAAAATACGCGTCTATGTCGATGAACAGGTTGACTCGCTCTACCCGAAAACGATCTCGATGAAGATCAAGGCGACGAAAAAAGCCGGCGGCGTGATCGATTTATGGCCGCGCGATCCTTGGGGCACGTCAATAAACCGATGACCGACGACGATGTCCGCAAGAAGTTCGTGCAGACCGTCGAACCTGTTTATGGCAAAGAAAAAACAGCGCGTGTCTTGGACCGCTGGTGGAGGATCAAAGAAGCTTCGCCTTCGGAAGTTGCCGAGGCTTTAGCGCTTCTCGACGTGAAGAATTGATTTTGCTAACCGCGCCCAGACCTGAGATTTGAAACTGCGGCGCATTAGCGTGGTGTCTTAGAAGTTCCTTTAAAAACTCCAAACCATAGCAATCGTTGACACCGCACTCAAATCCCCCTGTATCCCCCTTTTTTCAAAAGGGAAATTGCGCCCCAGAACTCTAACCCCTCTTAGGAAAGCATGTCCTGAGCACAGTCGAAGGGAGGGGAAGGGGGATTTTGGGCGGAGTGAGGGGGCGGAATTATTGTCGCGCACTTCTGGGTCAGGACATTAGCGCACCAGCGGCTCGCACTTCATACCGGCACCCTCATCGACAATGCTGAAAACGCTACAGCGATGAGTTTGCCCATCCGGCGAGCGGACAGTCGCGAAGGAGCCTAGATCGGTGACGACGTATAGGTCTATTATGGTCGATGGCGCTTCGAGCCCGCGCGTGCCGTTGGTTGATGAGAACGAATCGAGCGCCAGAGCTAAAAGTCCCAGAGTCGCAACGCTTTCAACGCGTTGCTGCCCATCTCCTTGAACCGGTAAAGTCGCTATTTGAGCTCTGATAATCGGTTTTAGCGTGGCGACCTCCGCGTTCATTTTGACCAATTCGTCCTTCATCTCCTGGAGGCGATCAGGGGGCAAGGACATTTCACGCATGGTGATCATAAACTCTCTCTTTTTTATATCGAGATCGACCAATCGATAAAATTCCTTCGAGCCCCCGACGGTAGCCGTGATGACAGTTTTGAAGCTGCCGCCTGCCTGCTGCCGCTCGGGCCAGCGCTGCGGCGAGTTAGCGACCCTTTGCATCTCGCCCTCATACACCTGCATGCCTGACAAAAGCGTCGCGCCCCGGGTGTAGGTGCCGGTCGAACAACCATATAAGCCGATCACGATCCCAAACAACAAAAGTTCTCGCTTGATCATATAATCAGGATACCACATCGCCAGATTCGCCTGAAGTAATTTTTTTCCGCCCCCCTTTGCAATCTCGAACATAGGCGCATGCGTCGTACCTCATGGGGGGCTTATGGTCATATTTGTCATCGGCGCGCTTCCACTGCTAAATTTCCGTTTGCCCAAGCTGCGCACCAAAGAGAACGGCTTTCTGTTGAGAACAGTCCCTTGTTGAGACATAAAGAGGCTGGTCCCGCGCTTGAAGATCCCGAATGGAGGAAAATTTTTTATGCTCAAGAATATGGTCTCAGTGTTTCTGGCGATTTTTCTAGCGCTGCCAGCACGAGCAGCCCTTGCCCTAGAGACGATCACCGTCGCTCTCACCTCCAAGGCCTTTCAATACGTGCCAGTCGTCATCGCCCAGGAGCGCGGCTACATGAAGGAAGAAGGCATCGATCTAAAACTTGCCTTTATGCAGAACGCTCCCGGCCTGCAGGCATTGACCGCTAACCAGGTGCAGTTTTCCGGCTCCGGTAGCAGCGCGCTGGTCGCAATCTCGAAAGGCGGCGCGCCGCTGAAAACTATCCTGGCGATCAACGATCAGGTCCTTCAGTGGGTCGTGGTCCGACCGAATATCACCAGTCTAAAGGATTTGAAGGACAAAAAAGTCGCCACCACCGGTGTCGCTTCAATCGCCGCGTTTATGCTCAGAAACATCCTGGTCAAATACGGCATGGACAGCAAAGACGTTGTCCTGATCGACCCGGGACCGGTCAACCGCGTGCCGTCTCTCCTATCCGGCGCCGTTGACGCCGCCATCGTCAGCCCCGAAGAGCGTTACGCCACGCTCGATCAAGGCATGAAGGATCTCATGTTCATCGGCAAGGAAGTGAAAAACTCCTGGGGCACATTCGCGACCTCCGATCGTTTCATCAAAGAGCAGCCGAAGCTGATGGCCGGATTCGCACGCGCAGTCCTGAAAGGCCTGCGCATCGTGCGCCAGGACCGGGAAGGAACGATCGCTTCCGTCGCCAAGTTCAGCGAATTGGATAAAACGTTGGCCACGCGCATGTACGACGATCTCATCGGCACCTTCACTAAAGGCGGCTATGTCGACGAGGAAACCCAGAGGAACGATCTTGCCATCGTCAAACTGGTAGCCGAAGTGAACGAGGTCGTTCCGCCTCAAAGAGCCTACGACTTCAGCTTCGTCCGCCAGGCCGAACAGCAGTTGAATAAGCAAGGCTGGAAACCGTAAAAAGGCGTCCCCCCCGAATGTTTTTATCGGAGGTCCAGTCGGAGTTGCGCCTGTGGTGAGCCGAGTCGCCACCGCTAAAAGCATGCAGGAATGACGGACTTTGACAGGACTCGCAATCGCCATTTCACGCCAAGCCGGCGAATTCATCTCAAGCGACTAAGCCAAGATCTCGTCGTTCGCGAATTTTTATTGACAGCATAAATCATGAGCCTCTACACTTTCAGTTCAAAGATTGATTTGAAGGAGGAGCTCAAATGGCCAAGGGGATTTCCATTCATATCGGTTTGAACCACGTCGACCCGAAACATTACCAGGGTTGGAACGGCGAGCTGAACGCCTGCATCGCCGACGCGAAAGATATGCGCGCGCTCGCCAAGAAAAAGGGATTCAGCGGCAACACCTTGCTGGTCGACGAGCAAGCGACGGCGGCTGCGGTAAGCGCGGCGATCTTGGATGCCGCCAAAAAGCTCAGCAAAGGCGATATGCTATTGGTCACCTACTCCGGCCACGGCGGGCAAGTCCGTGATACCAATAGCGATGAAAAAGATAATGATCGCATGGACGAGACCTGGGTTCTTTACGACCGCCAGTTGGTCGACGACGAGCTTTATAACATCTGGGGCAAGTTCAAAGCGGGCGTGCGCATTTTAGCCCTATCCGACAGCTGTCACAGCGGCACGGTGGTGCGGGACATTCCGGCCTATTTAGGGATTGGACCGCGCCCACGCGCTATGCCACGTTCCGTGGGCATCGAGGTAGAAAAAGCGAACAGCGCCCTCTATAGAAGCATTCAAGACAACAACCGAGGCGCCGAAAAAGTCAAAGTCAACGCAAGCGTCTTGTTAATTTCCGGCTGCATGGACAACCAAACTTCCATGGACGGAGAAAAGAACGGCGCCTTCACGGCCACACTCAAACAAGTTTGGAACGGCGGCAGGTTTGCCGGAAATTATCGCAAGCTCCGCGACAAAATCGTATCCCTGATGCCGTCGACGCAAACTCCCAATTACTATTTCGTCGGCGCGCCCAATTCCGCCTACGAAGCACAGAAGCCGTTCAGTATTTAAG
>DASXSW010000200.1:0-4201 GCA_036505755.1 Binatia bacterium
CGCCAAAGAATCCTACCTCAGTAAAGAAAGGGATCAGGTCAGCAAATTTCTCCGCGCCTATCAAAGAGGCATAAAGTATACGGTTGAGAACAAGGCCGACGCCGTGAAAATAATGGGAAAGTACGTCAAGTTGGACCCGGCGTATGCTCCGGCGGGCTATGACGAATATCGCGACTCGTTTCCGCTCAACGGCCAGATCGCCGAAAAAGTTATTCCGACCGTCATCGAAGAGGAGTTTCAGACCGGCAGAATCAAAAAGAAAGTGACTGTCGAAGACATGGTCGACCGCTCGTTCATCAAAGCGCTGAGTAGATAGCAGAAAAAGTATTAGCCGAATCTATCGCTTGGAGGTGATTTATGATTATCGATCTGGATTCTCACTTACGTGAAGGTTACTTCATGGATGAAGTGTATAATTTGCCCGAGCCCTATGCGCGGTTCACACCGCAAAAAGCCGGCGAGGGGAGAAACCATAACACCAAATGGATTCATCAACTCGATCCCGGTGACCCGCAGGGCCGGGCGGCGCACCGCCATCCTTATATCTACGATCCCAAGGTCAACTGGCGCAACGGTGAGATCGCGGCGCGGCAAATCGCCGGCCACGACATGGAGTTTCGTTTCAACGACATCAAGAAGGAAGGGATCCAAAAACAGGTGCTTTTTCCCACAGGAATCAACGTTGCCACGGAAAACGTCGGCGGTTTGGGATTGGTCTGTGCCCAGTCATACAACAACTGGGTCAAAAAATTAGTCAAAGGCCATGAAGATGTCTTTCTGCCCGTCGCCATGGCGCCCGCGGGCTGTCCGGAAGAAATGGCCACCGAGCTGCGCCGCTGCGTGAAAGAGTTGGGCTTCAAGGCCAGTCATCTGGTTCCCTACATCGGTCGGCGCAACGTCGATCATCCGAGTTTCTATCCTTATTATCAGGCTGCCGAAGAGCTCGGTGTACCGCTATTTTGTCATCCGAACAGCAACGGCGAGCTAACCGATCGCTTCGATAATTTCTTCAAGACCCATGTGCTCGGCCGTGTGATGAACTGCACGCCTGCGCTGGTCGCGCTCGTGCTCGGCGGGGTATTCGAAAAATTTCCCAAGCTCAAAGTCGCATTCTTCGAGTGCAGCGCGGAATGGCCGCTCTACTGGATGCATCGGATGGACGACGACTGGGAATGGGCCAAGGACTTTCCGCAGATCTCCGGTGAGCTCAAGATGCCACCGTCGGAGTACGTCAAGCGCAACTGCTACGTTACCTGTGAAGCAGACGAAGGCGATATGACTCAGTCGCTGAAAGAAGTCGGCGAGGATCATATCTTAATGGCCACGGACTATCCGCACTTCGACTCCGAGTTTCCTCACACGGTGTCCGGAATCAAGGAGCGCAACGATCTGACGCAGAGACAGAAGGAAAAAATCTGCGGCGAGAACGCAGAGAAGCTCTTGAATCTCTAATCGTTTGAATAAATAGTCGCACATTTTTCCGCGCAGAGCGCCGTTCGAGAAATGATCGTGTCTCTAACGGCGCTTGCCTCCGTTCTGCGCCGTGGCATTTCTGACGTTCGTGAACCGGGATCGGCGGCTCTGCCGATCGCGGGAAAGGCCGGCGGTAGATTTTGGCGTGGCAAATAATTGTGGGAGCCCCAAACAGATCTTAACTTAGTTCGACCTTGAGGCAACACGAATGAAGGGCTCAGACCACAACGAACTGATCGCCAGTTATCATCGAATTTCTCTTAGTAATTAACGTGAGAGCTCTGCGCCCCATATTTCTTTGAGAAAACCGCTTTTGTTCAAATCCTCGGCGAAGCGGTTGTCGATCATCTCGGCTGCCTTCCGACGCACGTTTGTGCCTTGCTCACGCGCGATCTCAATGACGCCGGTCACAGTACTTTCGGGCACCACCAAGCGACGGTTAACCAGCAGCTTGGCGTAGGTTTCGTACGCCGATTGGAGCGCCTCCTGATCATCGAGCTTAAGCACTTTGCTTACGGCGGCTTTACCTTTATCCGGATTCTTTTCGACAAAATAGATCGACTCTGCCACTGCGGCGACCCATTTCTGCACCAGCGCGGGACGCTCTTTGAGCGACTTCGTATTAGTATGGAGCGAGCTGTAGACCGCGGGTACGGCGAGATCATTCAGACGATAAACCACGTTGAAGCCATTGCGTCGCCCGCGGACATCGAGAGGCGGCGTGACCAGAGCGGCTTCGGCGATGCCCGCATGCATGGCATTGAACGGTTCGACCTGGCCGGTGCCGCCCACAGTACGGAGCTTCACTTCTTCTTCCGTCAGGTTGAACTTCCTGAGCAGGGCGCGCGCCAGTCTGAAGGTCAAGTCGCCGGCTCGCGTCACTGCGATGCTCTTGCCCTTCAAGTCTTCGGGCCGTTTAACATCTTTGCGCGCGAGCAGAACCCAGGGCAGACCGACGAGCGGTGAAGCGATTAATTTTGCGTCGCTGCCCGCGGCCATGCCGGGTATCGTCGCATCCGCCGCGCAGTAGAGAAATTGGATTTCGTCAGCGGCCAACGCAGCTAAGGCCACGCCGCTGCCGCGGATTGAAACAGATTCGACCTTCATGCCGTATTTCTCGAATAAGCCATTATCGAGCGCCGCATAGAGATGAATGAAACCTCCGGTGATCGCGCAAGTGGCTGCCCGCACGATGACAGGTGTCTCACCCGGCTTGGATAAATAAGGATTCGCCTGAGTCAGACAAGGAAGAACCAAGCAAGCAACCGCCGCCAGCACCGTAATCGCGGTTTTCATGACATCCACTCCTTTGCCGCTTGCCCTACAACCTATCTCGAGTTCTTGTCAAGTTAGAAATCGGTAGGGTGATAAAGACTGCGCGTTGTTGCGCTTTCAAATGCTTCGGCATAATCCAGAATCTACGCAAAAAAGGAGGCTATTGGCGATGAGACGGAGTTTAGCCGCTGTCCTCGTATTCATTTCCTGCATCGCTTTCTCGCTCGGTAAGACGAACGCACAATCGTTGAAGGTCGGCATGACCTCGAAGACGATATTTTACCTGCCGTTCTACGTCGGTCAGAAAAGAGGCTTTTACAACGCCGAAAATCTCAAGGTCGAGCTGATTCTGATAGGAAGAAGTGACGTGCAACTTCAAGCATTGCTCACCGGAGAGATCGATTTCGGCACCTTGAATTCCGACGGGATGATCGCGGTCAACGAAAAGGGCGCTAACTTAAAGGTCATCGCCGGAGTCGATAACGCTGCGCCGTACGTTCTCGTGGGCGGCAAGGCGTACAAGAAACTCGACGACCTCAGAGGGGCCAGGCTGGGTGTGTCCGCCTTGCGCGGCGGCGCGACGTCGATCCTCTTGGAATATCTTAAAAGCAAAGGGCTTCACTTTCCAAAGGATTACGCTATGACGGTCATCTCGGGCGGCACTACAGCGCGCCTGACCGCGCTGGAAAGCGGCGCGATCGCGGGGGCGGTTCTTGGTGTGCCTTATTCTGACATTGCGCTGGACCAGGGCTTCAATCGGCTTGGCGATACAATGGAAGTGATCTCCACGTATCAGTTCAACGGCATCACCGTGAATCCCGTCTGGGCGGAGAAGAACCGCACGACCGTCGTCAAATTCTTGAAGGCACATATTCGCTCTCTCCGATGGATCCATGAGCAACCGGCTCAAGCAACCGAATTGTTCATCAGCGAGATGGGCGTGAAGCAGCCCTACGCGCGGAGGGGCATAGACTACTTCACCAAGAACAAGGTTTTTCCCATCGACGGCTCGATCACGCTCGACGGACTGAAAGTGAACATCGACGTCCAGTTTAGAGATGGGGTGCTAAAAGAACCTTTGCCGACGCCGGAAAAATACGCCGATCAGAGTTACGTCAGGCAAGCGCAGAAGGAACTGGGCTTGTAATGAGTTCAAACCGTATCCTCCTCTCCAACCGTTTTCGTGGGGACCCTCACCCCTTCCCTCTCCCGCAGAGCGGGCGAGGGTGAATAGACAGACACTAAAATCCCACTCTCTTAATCACCGGCTCCAGCCGCTCGAGATTGCGCTTGACTTCGTCGGTTTGGGATACCTCGGCCCAGGCTTCTTCGACGAGCTCCGTGCGGCGCACTTCGTCGACGTCGGCGCGGCGCACCGACGAAGGTAGCGCGCCACCCGCTTTGTGTTCTTCGAGGATGCGCCAGATGCCTTCGCTGCTTACCTGTCCATCCA